>CAJUMD010000065.1 GCA_910587275.1 uncultured Kineothrix sp. | reverse complement strand
CGCCAGGTAGACTTTTTCCGCCTTCTTCACTTCCTTGCGCAGATTCGCCAAAATGTCCCCTTTTCCCCTTATGGTAATGTATTTCGGTTCGTAGCCGTGCTCCACGTCCACGCCAAGCTGGCTCTTTGGCAAATCCCTCACATGGCCGTTGCTTGCCGCCACTTCATAATTTGACCCTAAAAATTTCTTGATGGTTTTCACCTTTGCCGGTGACTCCACAATCACTAAATACTTTGCCATATCCACATCCCCTGTCCCTTCAATTGAAACGCTGTGCGTATAAACGGCTTCCATCTTTTCAACATGCATCACTATACAATAAAAAGTTGGCGCTTGCAAGTAATATTATGAAAAAATTATAGTTTTTATTCATTCCTCATAATTTCCCGTCCGCCTTATGCTTCCTCACATACTGCCCGGCGGAAACTTGCTCCGCCCTGTTTTCCACACATAATTCCATCAATTCACAGACTGTCTGCCGGTATTCCATACCGGATTCCCTTTGAAGCTGCTCCACACTTTTCGGATAGTCGTCCAAATAAAGGAAAATACCTGCAGACTTCCCTTCCGGAGCCATGTCCGGAAACGTTTCGCCTTCCCGGCACGGTGCTTTTCCTGTCTTCTCCGGTTCCCTGCCAATGTATCCGCCGCCGTCCGTATGGCATGTCCTCAATCCCGTTTCTTCCAACATTTCCTCCACGGAAGTCAGGATGCCCGCCCCCTGCTTCATCAGTCGGTTGCATCCGGCGCTTAACGGGTCCGTCAGCCTTCCCGGAACCACCCATACTTCCTTCCCCTGTTCCAACGCCATGTCCGCAGTAATAAGAGTCCCGCTCCGCTCCCTCGCTTCCACAATCAGCACGATATCGGCAAGGCCGCTGATAATCCGGTTGCGCTGCGGAAAAAGTCCCGCCTTCGGCTGGGTGCCCGGCAGGTATTCGGACAGAATGCCGCCTCTCGTTTTCAGCGTTTCGTACAGGTTTTTATTTTCCGGCGGATAACAGACATCCGCCCCGCTGCCCAATACGGCAAAGCTCTTTCCCCCCGCCCGCAGCGCCGCCCGTTGGGATATTCCGTCAATCCCCCGTGCCATGCCGCTGATGACACAGACTCCCGCCGCCGCAAGTTCCATAGCGGTACGTTCCGCCATATACCTGCCGTACTCCGAACACTCCCGTGCCCCAATGACAGCCACTGCCGGCTGCCCGGGCGGCGGTAATTCCCCCCACAGGAAGATACCGAACGGCGGGTCCGGGATTTTCTTAAGCCTTGCGGGATAACCGGGATGCGTATTGGGGACATAACGGACGGGATGCCTGCAAAACTGCAGGTAAATTTCCTCCGGGTTCATCTCCGCCCTTGCCTGCCCCAAAGCCTTTCTTTTCTTCTCCGGCAAAATCTCCCGCCATTCTTCTTCCGGCATATCATACACGGCTTTCGGCGATCCGGCACGTTCCGTAAGTTCCCACCGCGTCCCCCTTCCCAATCCCCTCACACACTCCAGCCAGTAGGCGTAAGGCTGCTGTTGTTTCCATGCTTCCGTCATCTGTCGTTTTCCTCCCTCCGTTTCCCGTGCTCACCAATCCCAATACCCGTTTCCCGCCATCCTGCAGCTAATCGCTTCCGCCAGATGCGCTTTCCCGATTTCCCCGGCTCCCTCCAAATCCGCCACGGTCCGCGCCACGCGCAGAATCCGGTAATAAGTACGGGCGCTGAACTTCATTTTGCGGAACGCCTTCTCCATCAGCCGCTCTCCCTCTGCGTCCAACCGGCAAAACTGCCCCGTCTCCTCCGGTGTCAGAGCGGCGTTAAAACTGCCCGCTCCCCGTTTCTCCTGTATTTCCCTTGCCAGCAGGACCCTTTCCCGGATGGCGGCGCTGGTTTCCTCTTTTTTCCTCCGTTTTCTTCCCTTCCCGCTTCCCCCTGCCAGCTCCTCCATCGCCAATGCCGGAACTTCGGCACAGATATCGATACGGTCCAGCACAGGTCCCGACAGCCGGCTTTGGTAACGCCGGATGGCGGACTGCGTACACCTGCATCTTGTCAGGTCCGGATAATAACCGCAGGGACAGGGATTCATGGCGCCTACCAACATGAAATCCGCCGGATATTCGTAATTGCCGCCTGTTCTTGCAATCTGTATTTTCTTTTCTTCCAGGGGCTGGCGCAGTGCGTCCAGCACATGAACGCCAAATTCCGGCATCTCATCCATAAAAAGAATTCCTTTGTGTGCCAGGCTGACCATTCCCGGTTTGGGATATGTCCCGCCGCCCGAAAGCGCCTGTACCGTAATTGCATGATGAGGGCTTAAAAAAGGCCGTTTGGCGAGAAAAGAATTGTCCCGGTTTAGCAGCCCCGATATACTGTAAACGGAAGATACCTCCAAACGTTCTTCTTCCGTCAGTTCCGGCAGGATACCAATCATCCTTTTGGCAATCATGGTTTTCCCTGCTCCCGGCGGACCAATCAACAGCAGATTATGGAAACCCGCCGCCGCAATTTCAGCCGCCCGCTTGGCAGCCGACTGTCCGTTGACTTCGGAAAAATCCGGTTCGCTTTCCGCTTTCCGGTTTCCCGCGGCACCCCTCTCCTTTTTCCCGCCTTCCGCTTTTCCGCACCTCCGCTCCCTGTCCCCCTTTCCTCCCAATAACCCGATGACTTCCTCCAGGGAAGATACGCCGATGACTTCCATATCCGGGATGAGCGCCCCTTCGTTTTCATTTTCCCATGGGACTATGCAGCGCCGGATTCCCTGCTCCCTTGCCGTCTTTACCATTGGCAGTACACCCTTTACCTCCTTCACCTTCCCGTCAAGGCTCAATTCCCCCGCCACCATTACGTCCGTGGCAAGACGTTCCTCCACATGGCCGAGCGCCTGCAGGATTCCCACCGCCACGGGCAGGTCATAGCCCGTCCCGCTCTTTCGGATATCCGCCGGTGAAAGATTCACGGTAATGCGCATGGGCGGAAGGGAAATCCCCGCGTTTTTCAGCGCAACCCGTACCCGTTCCCCCGCTTCCTTTACCTCACTTCCCAGATATCCTACCATTAAAAATCCCGGCAGCCCCTGGGACACGTCCACTTCCACACGGACCATCACCGCACGCATGCCGCAGATTGCCGCTGTTAAAACAACACTGAACATAATACCTCCTTCGTTTTTTGTCCTTCCTTCTTTTCGTTCTTCTTTATTATGGTTTTTCTTATATTTTATTGGAATTTTTGGGGAAACCCCTGAAATATGACACTTAGAAATTTATCCTGTACTCAATATGCCCCGGCACACCTCCGGGGCGTTTTTGTTTTTCTGGAGCGTGTTTGAAAAATGCTTTCCGGCAGTTGTATGTCACAATTTGTGAGAGATTAAGAGTATATATGCCCTCCCAAACGAAGGAGCCCCGGCGGACCGTTGAATGAATTGGGGGACAAATACCGCACAAAGTGGGGGCGAACCGATGACAGTTTTTCAAACATGCTCCAGGCAAACACTATTTCTTTTTATCCTGTTTTCATTCTGTTTTTATTCTGTTTTTATTCTGTTTTTATTCTATGTTTATTCTATTTCTACTTATTTAATATGTATCGTTTTATCCGTGGCATATCTTCCGCAGGATTCATGTCAGGCATTATCCCGGAACATATTCATCCACTTCTTCATCCGGCTTCTGCGCGATGCCGGTCTGCAACTCCGCATCCTCCTCTGTCGGTACATTGAAGCCGTTCTCACGCAGAAGCTCGGTATCCATAACATGGCGGTTATCCATGGTTTTCATGATATCCGTAATTTCCAGGTTCCGGTATTCCTTATCCGCCAAATCCATGATATTGTTATTCTTGAATCCCAAAACCATGGGACGGAGAATGTCCATCTCATTGTTACGGATAACAATTGCTTTTTCCCCCGTATTCAGCTCGATGCTGACACCCGGAGCCAATATATTAATGGACTGGATCAGGGCATCCACCACATCAGGGTCAAAAACATCGGAATGCTTTAACAGATACTTAATCGTCGTCACCTCAGATTCCGGCGACTGGTCCAGACGCATGGCTGTCATCGTATCATAAGTATCCGCTACCAGCAGTACTTTTGCCCCCATCGGCACCTTTAATTTCGCATTAAGCTCTCCTTTCTGGAAGCTGTCCCATACCCTGTGCATCTGCATACATACCCTTTTCACGCCCGGGGCCGCAGAAAATACGCTTCCAATCAATTCATAACCTGCCAGCACATAAGTACCAATGACCTGTTTTTCGTCTTCGTTCGGTTCATCCTTGTCAGCGATTGCTTTCGGAAGCGACAATTTCCCGATATCATGGAGCAGTGCGGCAAAAATAACATCCATCTGGTCTTCCAGTTTCATGTTAAGCACATGGGTCATCATGGCACACAAAATGCCCACATTCAGGGCATGTTTATATACATAGTCCTCTTTGCTCCTCAGGTTTTGGATAAAGTTGATTTTCTTATCCATCTGTCCGTAACGCCTTAAAATATTGTTGACGATGACCTGCATCTTCGGACCTTTTTTCTTATCATCTTTAATTTTCAACAATTCTTCCCGCAAGGAAAAAACGGTCATGGTCTGGAATCGCTCAAACAGGATATCCTCCTGTGTCATCGGCGGCACCGGTTCCGCCGGTTCCAGTATAAACAATCCGATTAAATTAAATGCCTTAATACTTTGGATGCCCTGTGCGGTCAGTTTGGAATTGCGTTCATACAAAAGGACTCCGTCTTTGTTATAAATGGGTCTTGCCAGCCTCATTCCCTGTTTTAGCTTATTGGTTTTGACAAAAAGCATATTGCCTCCCCCTTATCTGTCGTTTTACTCTCGTTCAAACCCTATTCTTAATTTGTAAAGCGCACGCTTTTCAATCCTTGAAACATAACTGCGGGATATTCCTAATTTCTCGCCGATTTCCCGCTGTGTCACTTCTTTCCCTGTCGCCAGTCCATAACGCAGGTAAATAATCTCTTTCTCACGTTCCTCCAACGTCTGCAGAACCCTGCCGAGCCTGCGGATATTGCTGCCCAGCTCCATCCGGTCTACCACGTCCACCTGCTCCGACTCTATGATGTCCAAGAGGTTAATTTCATTCCCTTCCTTATCCGTCCCGATGGGCTCATACAAAGATACCTCTTTTGAGGTTTTCTTCTTGGAACGCAGCAGCATAAGCAGTTCATTGTCAATACACCTGGAAGCATATGTACTCAGCTTCCCCTTCCCCGAATCGAAGGAGGCAACCGCTTTGATTAGCCCAATCGTCCCTATGGAAATCAAATCCTCCATATCCTCATCCACGTTCTGATATTTCTTGGCAATGTGGGCGACCAGACGCAGGTTGCGTTCTATCAGAATCTCCCTTGCTTCTTTGGCTTTCTCGCTGCTCCCCTGTTGCAGCATCCGAATATAACGGGCTTCTTCCTCTGCGGTTAAAGGTTTCTGAAAAGTTTTCAAAAGGTGCCCCCAAAGTCAATTTACTATATTCTATGACTTTGCCGCCGCCCTAGTGCCTTTCCCACACCGGAAAAATACCCTTACGCATGGACTATATTTTTATATTATACAAATTTCAGGGATAAATAGCAATATTTTCAGAAAAAATATTAAAAATACACGTTCTCCCTACCCCATCTCCCCTCCATATTATTATAGTAGAAACTCCGGATTACTACAACTATTTCAGAAAATTTACCACATTCCCCGAAAAACATTACCGGCACTTATCAGTATTTTACCATCCTTTTTGGGTGTTCCGGCAGATTCTGCCAAAAAGCCGTCTTTGCAGACAAAGAATTTAGATATCTTTATGATAAGATATACCGGCAGCCGTGTCAAGCAAAAATTCCGCCATCACATAATTACTGACATCCCTCCCGTAATTCGTCAGCCGTATCCTCTCATCCGTTTCCAGCAGTCCCTGCGCACGCATTTTTCCTAAGACCGCACCATACACCTCCTCCACGTCCACTCCAAAAGTCTGCCAAAATTCCCTGCGTCCGACGCCTTCGGTCAGCCGTAATCCAAGGAACATAAATTCCTCCATCTGTTCCCGCTTGTCTAAACGGTGGATTTCCTGCTTCACCCCTGCGCCTTCCGTACCTGCCAAACGCAGGTATTCATCCATACTGGTCCGGTTCTTCCACCGCACATTGCCAACCATGGATGCCGCCCCCAAACCAAACCCCACATAATCCTGTCTGGTCCAATAGCCTTTGTTGTGCCTGCATTCCCTGCCCGGCATGGCATAGTTGGAGATTTCGTACCTGCGGTATCCCTTCTCCCGCAAAAAAGCATCCGTCCGTTCATACATTTCCCGTTCTTCGTCCTCGGAAGGAAGCGGGAGGATGCTTCCGTTTTCCGTCCCGCAGGATTCCTGACTCCGCCTTTCCTCACCGTAAAGGTCATAAAAAGGAGTCCCTTCCTCGATGATCAGGCTGTATGCGGAAATGTGGGCAGGATAAAGTCCGGCAACCTGCGACAGGTTGTCCATGTAATCCGTTACGGACTGCCCCGGCAGCGCCGCCATGATGTCCACATTGATATTGGTAAAACCGGCTTCCACCGTATCCCTGTAAGTACGGAAAAAATCCGCGGCACTGTGGACGCGGCCCAAATAAGCCAGTTCCTGCCCGTGCACGGACTGTGTCCCTATGCTGATGCGGTTAACCCCCGCCTTGCGGTAGCTTTCCAGCTTTTTCCGGTCCACGGTCCCCGGATTGACTTCCACCGTTATTTCCGGTTCCCGGCAAGCCGGAAAACGGTAACATTGCCGCAGGCAGTCCAAAATTTCCTCCAATGCCCCCTCCGGCAGCACTGACGGCGTCCCGCCGCCGATAAAAACCGTGTCTACTATAAAACCCGTGTCTTGAAACGTCTTCCCTGCCTTTTCCGTTTTCTTTATTCCGTCCGCAGCTATTGATTTTCTCCCGCTTTCCCACTCGATTTCCCGCTGCAGCGCACGCACATATATCCACTGTGTTTCTTCCGCTGCCGGAAAAGAAAGAAAATCACAATACCTGCATTTTCTGACGCAAAACGGAATGTGGACATAAATCCCAAGTTTCCGCATTCTGATATCTCCCCCGCGGCATTTATTTATCATCCAGCTTCAATACGCTCATAAAGGCTTTCTGCGGTATTTCCACGCTTCCAATCTGACGCATTCGCTTCTTGCCTTCTTTCTGTTTCTCCAGCAGCTTCTTTTTCCTTGTAATATCGCCGCCGTAACATTTTGCCAGCACGTCCTTACGCATCGCCTTCACGGTTTCCCTCGCGATGATTTTGCCTCCCACCGCTGCCTGTATGGGAATTTCGAATAAGTGGCGCGGTATTTCATCCTTTAATTTCTCACACATTTTTCTGCCCCGCTCATAGGCGCTGTCCGCATGTACGATAAAGGACAGGGCATCCACTTCCTCGCGGTTAATCAGGATATCCAGTTTCACCAGTTTGGATTCCTCATAACCCTTCAGGTCATAATCAAAAGACGCATACCCCCTGGAACGGGATTTAAGGGCATCGAAAAAATCATAAATAATTTCGTTTAACGGAAGTTCATATTTTAACAGCGCCCTTGTTTCTTCGATATACTCCATACCAAGGTAGCGTCCTCTCCGCTCCTGGCACAATTCCATGATCGGTCCGATAAATTCCGTCGTCACCATGATTTCGGCGCTTACCACCGGCTCCTCCATATAAGCGATTTCCGACGGATCCGGCAGGTTCGTGGGATTGGTCAGTTCAATGATGTCGCCGTTGTTTTTATGCACTTTATAAATTACGCCCGGCGCCGTCGTTACCAAATCCAGGTTGTATTCCCGCTCCAGCCTTTCCTGTATGATTTCCAAATGCAGCAGCCCCAAAAAACCGCAGCGGAACCCAAAGCCCAACGCTACCGAAGTCTCCGGCTCATACCGGAGCGCGGCATCGTTTAGCTGGAGTTTTTCCAGCGCATCCCTAAGATCCGGGTATTTTGCCCCGTCCGCCGGATACACGCCGCAATATACCATGGAGTTTACCTTTTTATAACCGGGCAGAGGCTCTTTGCACGGATTTTTCGCATCCGTCACCGTATCTCCCACCGCCGTATCCTTCACGTTCTTAATGGATGCCGTAATATAGCCGACCATTCCTGCAGTCAGCTCCGCGCAGGGAATGAACTGCCCTGCTCCGAAATACCCCACTTCCACCACTTCCGCCTTCGCCCCGGTAGCCATCATAAGAATCTCGGTGCCTTTCTTCACCCTGCCTTCCTTGATGCGGCAGAAAATGATGACGCCCTTGTAAGAATCGTACAGGGAATCGAAAATAAGCGCCTGCAAAGGGTTGTCCGGGCTGCCCGAAGGCGCCGGAATCTTTTCCACGATGGCTTCCAGCACTTCTTCAATGCCGATACCGTTTTTTGCGGATATCAACGGCGCATCCTGCGCTTCGATTCCAATGATGTCCTCGATTTCATCCTTCACATGCTGGGGCTGGGCGCTGGGCAAATCGATTTTATTAATGACCGGAAAAACGTCCAAATCATGATCCAGCGCCAAATATACATTTGCCAGGGTCTGCGCCTCAATGCCCTGCGCCGCATCCACCACCAAAATCGCGCCGTCACAGGCGGCAAGGCTCCTGCTGACCTCATAATTAAAATCCACATGGCCGGGCGTATCAATCAGGTTAAAAATATATTCCTCCCCGTCCTTCGCCTGATAGATAATACGGACTGTCTGCGCCTTGATGGTAATGCCCCTCTCCCGCTCCAAATCCATGTTATCCAATACCTGCGCCTGCATCTCGCGGCTGGTCAGGAGCCCTGTTTTCTCTATAATCCGGTCTGCCAAAGTCGATTTCCCGTGGTCGATATGCGCCACAATGCAGAAGTTCCTTATCTTGCTTTGGTCTGTTTGCACGGTATTCTGTTCTGTGTTTGACATGGTCTTCCTCCGATTTTCCAAATGTTCCAAATAGTTCCCCATGCACATTATAACCGTTAAAGGCAAAGAAGTCCACCAAATCCCGCAAAAAACTCCGTCCGCGCGTCCGCCCATATACACCCCAACTACTCTAGAAGCCCTACCCCTGCCGCATCCCGCGCCACATCCCCCGTTTCCCCGCTTAGCACCTTCGCAATCACATGTGCCAGCGGGTCGCAGGCATTCATGATTTCCTCCACCGTATTCGTCTGCGCCCCCAGCTCGATTAACATGCATTTTGCCCGCAAATGCATATTATAGCGGTATGCCTTTAAGTAAATCCGCCTTGCCACACCCGGATAATACTCATTGCACGCCACCTGCGCCTGGAACGAAAATGCCAGATTGTCATTCACGTAAGGATTTTCCAGATAATCAATATCCCCGTTCTGCCTCGTCCGGCTCAGCCCGTTAAAAAACATGAACTGTGCCGTGGGCCGCCCCTGCAGCTCCACCATCAGCTTTTTCCCTTCCGGCACGGCATCGCGGTGCAGGTCGATGACCACCTCAATGGACGGATTCTCCGACAAAAGCTGCTCCAGGGCGGGCAGGGAATTGGAGTACGCATAGTCCCGTGCCGTCACGTCATATTCTCCCGTATGGTGCAGCACCGTAAACCCGTATTCCTCCCGCAGTATCGTGGCAAGCCGCTCTCCCGCCCCCACAATGGTAGTGGACGCATCGCCCTCCACGGAATCCGCAAACGATTCCTGGGAATGGGTATGATAAATGAGTATCTGCGGTTCCTCCCCGTCCTTTTTCACGCTCATATCCCGTCCCAAAAGGTTTTCCAGGTTTAACTGCTCATCCGTAATCGAAGTCGTACTGTCAATGGCATAAAAGGCGGACACGATATCTTCATATTCCCGTACCTCATCCCAATCATACCGGTAGCTCTTTTCCGCCGCCCTGCAAAATCCCCCATCTTCCACAGGTGCCTCCTCCGTATCCTCTCCGTCCGGTTCCCCTGTTTCCCCGTCGTCCTTTTTGGCGTCGTCTTCCTTATGTAAACTGTTTTCCTTTAGCAGGGCATTCTGTAAATCCCCGTCAATGTGCAGCGCATCGTCTTCATATTCCAATCCATCCTCCCCCACATCCTTCTTTTCCTCGTCCGTTCCCTCCATACGGATTAACAGGTCGTACGTATCCGCATCCTCGGTACGGATATCCGCCCCTTCCCCCTCCCCGCTGTAACGGTACAAAGGCATGGCGGAAAGCAGCAGGTCATAAAAAAAATGAGCCGGTTCCCCCGGCCTGCCTGTCTCATCCTCCACAAAAGCAAAAACAGGCAGGTATGTCCTTCTCGTTTCCTCCTGTATCCACAGCACCGCCTTTTCCCAGAAACCGTCCCCTTCTTCCTGCTCCCTGCGCAATGCGCCCGCAGCAGTCAGCAAAAATGCCAACCCTATGAATGCCGTCACACAAATCCAGACGGTTTTACGCCCTATCCATTTTCTTCCCCTGCCATATCCGGAAAACAACTGCCTCACCCCTCCGTCAAGGGACGTGCCAAAACCGCTTCCACCCCGCCCAAACACGTCCATTGGCGTGCCTGAAAAGCAATCCTGCATTTTCAAACATGCCCTAGGGAATTATATGACGGAAACCCCCCTGCCATTCCTAAAAACGGAAAACACCCCAAATACCCTGCTACAATTCCAGCGCCCCGTTAATTGCGTCACAGATAATATGGCTGATCTGCTTAATCTGGTAGTCCACATCCTTGCTCGTCACATACATATTATTGAGTTCCGTAAGGTTGACAGGCATCCTGCCGGACATAGCATCGTTTACGATGGTCGCCGCATCCACCACTGTCGGAACCCCGATGGCAATAACCGGCACATCCAGGCTTTCCTTCGTCAGCCCATTCCGGTGGTTCCCCACGCCGGACCCCGGATGGATACCGGTATTCGTAACCTGTATTGTCCGGTTGAGCCGCTTCGTGCTCCGTGCCGCCAGTGCGTCCACCACAATCACCACGTCCGGCTTCGTCTGCTCCACCACACCCCGTATGATTTCCGCGCTTTCCATGCCGGTCTTCGCCATGACCCCAGGCACGATGCTGCTCACCATATGCATCCGGGACTTATTATATGCCGCCTTCCCGTACTCCTTCACCACATGCCTGGTCACAAACAGGTTATCCGCCACATGGGGACCCAGCGCATCCGCCGTCACATCCCGGTTTCCCAACCCGACCACCAGTATGGACTGCTCCTTCTCCGCATCGGGAATAATGCTTCTTAACTCCCTTGCCAAAGACGCCGAAATCTCCTGGTGGTAATCCTCCTCCGGTTCAATCATGCCGGGAGCTTCCAGCGTCACATAAACCCCCATCGGCTTTCCCAGCGCTTTCGCCCCGTTCTTCGTCTCGATGACCACCCTGGTTACGCGGATCTCATTCTCCTCGTCGTAACTCTCCTCCACGCTGACGCCATGGATTTCCCCTTCCGCCTCTCCTATGCCTTCCCTCGCTTCCAACGCCAAATCCGTTCTTACCTGAAAACAACTCATCTGTCCGCTCCCAAACCTTTTCTTTGTTTAATCTATGCAAGTATAAATCTTTGTGCGAAAACCCCGCCCATAGTCCGCGCCGTAAATACACAAACCTGCCTGGACGATTCATAACTGCTACTATTTTTTACAAAAATAAATAAAATATGTATTGACATCTACAAGGTCTTATTCTACAATAATATGCGTGTGTTTCCATTAAAACGTCCGTGTCCGGATTAATGGAGCGCTTAGGAAAAATATCGTTGGAGCACGAGAAATAAATCGAACACAATAGGAGGTGTGGGGCTTGGCTAACATCAAATCTGCAAAGAAAAGGATTTTGGTAAACCAAAAAAAAGCTGACAGGAACAAAGCCATCAAATCAGGCGTAAAAACGGCGATTAAGAAAGTCAATACGGCAATCGGCACAAACGACAAAGCGGCAGCATCCGCCGCGTTAGTAGCTGCTACTTCGACCATTGACAAAGCGGTTACAAAAGGCGTATACCATAAAAATACCGCATCCAGGAAAGTATCCCGTCTTGCGCAGGCAGTCAACAAAATGGCTTAATCCTGATTGGATATCCATATAAAACAAAACGTCAATACAATTGTATAAATGTATAAAATGTTACACACAAAAAAACAACCCATACCGTCATGTGGGTTGTTTTTATTATATCTATATGCAGATATAAACCCAAAACCTATCTGCACAACCCCTCTCTGTTCCTTCCCCAATTCCACCGGTTTTAGTAACCAGCGCCGGCAGGCGGCTCCTGCCGGCGCGTCCCCATATCCGCCCCCTACCTATGGCGTCCGGCTCCCCCATGATGCCCACCGTGCCCATGTGTCCCGCTGCTTCTACCGCCGACGCTGCCGCTTCTGCCTCCATGCCCGCCGTCCGTCTGAATCCGTCTCTTTGTCACCACCGTATTTACCAGCACATCCTCTTTCCGGTAAAGCCGGGGTTTCCCCCCTTCCACGTAAGTGGATGCCGTCACGGTTTTCTGCCCCTTTTTGCTGCTCCAATGAAATACCAGAAACAAAAGCATCCCTGCCAAAGCCACCGCAAACGGTAACGCATCCTTTCCTGCAAGGTATGCCGTATTCCTTCCGCTTCCCGTCATATCGTGGTAAAATTCATTGATATAAGTCCGGTATGCACGGTACGGGCTGCGCTCCACATAGCGGTACACATTGTCCAACAGGCAGTTCATACCCTCAAGCCCGTACTTAAGGTCCGGTCTGCCCACCACGCAAAGCCACGTATAAACATTCCCGTCGTCTTCCCGGTACCAGTTATCCACCAACAGCACGCCGTCCCCCACGGGCTTGTCATATCCGAACCCGTTTTCGTCATAAAAGTCCTCCGCAAACACCCGGACAAATTCCCCGTATGGAACATCCGGCTCCTTCCCCCTGGCATATTCCTTTAACGATTCGTTTAAGGTCACAAGCACAATATCGCAGCCGGTCTGCCGCTCCCGCCTTTGTATCAATTCCCGCAGCCTGCGTTCCTCCTTCTCGGACAGCACTCCCCCATAGTCAAACACCCGTTCTTCCGTCAGGCATTCTCCGTTCCTGCGTTCCCCGAAATCCGAACTTCCGTGGACGAGTAAAATTCCCCCGTAAACTGCCGCCAGTAATCCCACGAGCACAAAATACCACTTAAAATAACGGACATACTGCTTCATTAAATCACCTCCACAATATGCAGCAACAGGGACAATGCTGCCCAAAGAACAGCAAATACCGTCCCCCCGTATGCCAGCACTTTCTTTTTGGAGACCGGCGTGGTTCCCACGATTTTCCCCGTCTGACCGTTTATGTAGAATTCATATTCCGTGCCCCGGTACCGGTACAGGTACCTCCATACCGGAAGCAGTGCGTAATGTACGCCGTTCTTAGCTGCGTCCACATCCTTGCGTTCCTGCCGCAGCGTGGCATACCCCGATATAGTACCCATCAGCAAACGCTCCGCGTCCCCCGATGCCTTTTCCACCGCCCTGCCTTCCAGTTCGTCCGCTCCCATGTTGTAAACTTCCCCGTAAAAACCGGACATGTATTCCTCCGCAAACGAATCCAACTGCCCATAATCAAAAGGTTCCATTAAATCCATGGTATCGTCCTTCATCTCCAGCGAAGCATCCACCGGTATCCGGTCGAAGTCAATATCCATACCCCGTTCCACACGGTAATGAGAAGTCTCCGTATATTCCGTATCTCCGCTGACCCATACGCGCACTTTTGTCCCCGTTCCCTCATACACGCACCGCACGGCATAATCATACATCCAAAACGGAACGTACATCCCTTTCATTTCCCCTAACGTCGCTTCGGAAAGGAAACTGTCCGGCGTAAAAATCCGTCGCTTAAATTCCTCCTTCAGCTTCCCCACCACGCGTTCCTTCCCGATTTGGAAAGGCAGAATCCAATTAGGGCGGAAGTTTCCGTTCACCCTGCCGTCCAAAATAAAATAGCTCCCACAGTATTCGCATTTGCAGGTGGAGGCATATTCCCCCACGGTCAAAGGCGCGCCGCAGTTGGTACATTCCAACTGACTGTTTCCCGTCTCCCGCTCCCCACAGTCCGTCCCGTCGCAGTGGGGGCAGAACATCTTCTTATGCTCCGGGCTGTAAACGGCATTCCCGCCGCAGTTTTTACATCTGAAAAACATCTTTTTTCCTCTTTTTTTTCATTCCAGTCAGATTCCGCCAAATCCAGTCAGTCAGACTCCGTTGAATCCAATTATTCCGACATATCCCGGCAAAACTCAATAAACAATCCGGTCCCTGCCCGATTCCTTCCCACGGTAGAGCTTCTCATCCGCCTCGTTCACGGAATAATCCACCCCCTGGCGGAAATCGAACTCGCACAGCCCGAACGTCATCGTCACCGCAATAATGTTCTCTTTATACGGTATGCGCATTTTTTTCAGTTTTTCCCTTAAGGACGATAAGAAAACCAACGCCTCATCCCCGTTCCGGTTATAGAAAACAAACAGGAATTCCTCCCCGCCCCAGCGGCTTACCACATCGCGTTTTTCTATGTTTTCCTTGAAAATCTCCGCCAGATTCCTTAACACAAGGTCTCCGCATTCATGCCCGTATGTATCGTTGACCCGTTTGAAAAAGTCGATGTCACCGATGGCGATGGACATATTCTCCATCTTCCCTTTGGCATAATCCTCGGACACTTTTTCAAAATATTCATTCATGCTCCGGCGGTTGCGCAGCCCCGTCAGCGGGTCCAAAGAAGCCTGTTCCTGCAGTTTTTCGTTATACTGCATGAGTTTGTATTCCATTTCCTGCGAATCCCTGGAAAACACCGTAAGAATCAGGGCGATGGCAAGAAAAATAAACACCGTATTAATCACCTGGAATGTGGCGCTGAAACCGGTTCCCAGCACACAGTGCGGCACATTCAGCGTGGTATAGGCATACAGCAGCAGGCGCAGGATACACGCTGCCGCCGCCATGGCAACCTTCCACCTGATTTTTACGTAAGACACCGTAAAACATAACACAACCAGCACAAAAATAAAATGCTGCGCACCGCAGTTCCATCCGAATTCCCACACGAAACCGACGACCCAGCAAACCATAATGACAAAGGAAACCATCACCGCCAGCCTTGTTTTGTTTAAATATGTCGTATAAAATGCCGCCACAAACGCGCAAAAACAGGGCACACACCAAAACACCAGCTCCAGCCTGCCCGTAAAGAAAAAAGAACATAAAAGACATAAAAAATAAATGCACATCGTAATGGCATTCAGCCTCAAAATAACGGAAACCTTTTTCGTTTCGTTTTCATTTTGTACATCCTGAAAGATAATCCTCTTTAAGTTCTGTATCATTTTACCCCCCTGCGTATCCCTTCCTATACCGACATTATATCCCAACCGGCGCCGATTCGCAACTTATATATATGAGCATAAAAAATATTCCACTTTTCCCAAAAAGATAGTATAATGGACTGGTACCGTGGAGGAAGCAGATATGGCATCCGCACCGGAAATCTCAGGGAAACATCCACTTACAGGAAGGATTCAGATACATGAAAAATCATTCGCAAAAGCCTGCCAGTGTACACAGCGTATATTCCCAGGCCATTTACCTTGCCTTATTCGCGCATGTTATTATTGCCGCAACGTTCGGCATACTGCGCATTTACCCCTTATTTTTCTACAATCTGTTCAGCATCTTTTTTTACCTTGTGGCAAAACTCACCCTTTCCCCCCGCCACTACCGGCTTACCGTATCGGCAGTTCATGCGGAAATCGTTTTCTTCGCCGCCCTGACCACCTTTTATGTAGGATGGGCGCCCGGCTATGCCTTTTACCTGATTGCCCTCTGTTCGCTGGTCTATATCTGCCCTTATAAAAACATTTACGTCCCTTACTTTTTCTCCGTCGGAGAACTGTTCGTCTTTTTGGGACTGAAACTGTATTCCAATACACACGCGCCCATAGCAGCCATCTCCTCCGACACGGCGCTTAACTACATCTACCTTTTTAACGCAACGGCATGTTTCGGGGTCATCATTTATGCGGCGCTGATTTCCAACATTTCCTCCATTTTCACCAAAAAGGAGCTGATGGAACAGAACCAGAACTTACAGGCGCTCCTGCACCATGACGATTTAACCCAGCTCTATACGAGAAACTACCTTTTGGAAAAATTCAACCGGGCAAAAGAATCCTCCCATTCTACTGCCCTGATTATGATTGATGTGGACAACTTCAAACATGTCAATGATACCTACGGGCATTCCTGCGGTGATTACGTACTGTTTACCATCTCCACCATTATGCAGACCGTCTGCCCGCCCCAAACGGACATCGGCAGATGGGGCGGCGAGGAATTTGTCCTGCTCATCCATGACATGCCAAAAAAAGAGGTTTTGGAACAGATCCAAAACCTCCGCAAAGCCGTTGAGGCTTACCAATTCCACTATTCCGGCACGGAATTCCGCATAACCGCCACTTTCGGCGTCAGCTTTACCGAAGAAACCGGCGATTTCACATCGCTGGTGAACCTTGCCGATGAACGTATGTACCGTGGGAAACAAAGCGGGAAAAACACGGTAGTTGCCGACGCTTAAGAATGTGCTGCCCGGAGCTTTTCCGCACTTTCGTTCATCCTTCCCATAATACCCGCAATGTCCGCCACACTCTCCAAATTTCTCCGGCTTCCTTCCAGCGTTTCGTTGGCTCCTGCCGTCACTTCCTGCATCACTGCGGACACATTTTCCACACTGTTAATAATCATCCGGTTCGCGTCGGACACCGCATCCACCGTATGTTTCAGCCGGCCCATCTGTC
Source organism: uncultured Kineothrix sp. (assembly GCA_910587275.1). Classification (GTDB taxonomy): domain Bacteria; phylum Bacillota; class Clostridia; order Lachnospirales; family Lachnospiraceae; genus Kineothrix. The sequence continues at coordinate 1,533 of CAJUMD010000065.1, read as the reverse complement.
CGAAAATGCTTTGGGTGCTGCCGTGGATTCTCTTAAAGTTCTCCGCCGTGTCATTGACATAACCATTCTGCATTCCGTTGCTCTCCAACAGCCCGTCCACGGATTTCACGACTTCGTTTAAGGACTTGGTCATATTCTCGATGAGCGGACGGATATCCCCCGTGGCACTGCTGGTCTGTCCTGCCAAACCGGATATCTCCGAAGCCACCACCGCAAACCCCCTTCCCGCTTCGCCGGCACGTGCCGCTTCTATGCTGGCATTTAATGCAAGAAGGCTGGTCTGGGATGCCACGCTGCTGATGAGCGCCATGATTCCCTCCATCCGGTCCGCATACTTCCGCAGTTCATCCATTTCCTTCACCACCTGCCTGCTGGCTTCCTCCGAAACGCTTACCTGATGCAGCAGATTGTCCATTGCCTGCTGCCCGTCCGTCAGACATCCTTCCGCACGGTCCACGCTTTCCATAATGGATGCCGTCACGCCGCCGACTTCCTGCACATAGGCATCGATTTCCTCCGTGTTTTTCTGCTGTACCGTAATGGCGGCAACCGCATCGTTGGCGCCCCCCGTCAGTTCCTCCATCGCCCGCTTTGACATCTCCACGGAATGTTTAAGCCGGTCTGTCTGCCCTGCGGCTTTTTCCACTTCCCCCGCCATGGCATCCGCCACTTCCAGCACCGTTCCAAGCAGCTGTTTCGTCTGCTGCCTTTCCCTTTCCGCCCGCCCGATGTTCGCACGGTTAATTTTTGAAATCTTGGAAATCGCCATCAGCGTAAACACGCTGGACAGCACAAGACAGGCAATGATAATCTCCGTTTCCGTAATTTCCTGCGGGGTCAGTCCCACCGTCACCGCCCGGTAAACCACCAGCGCAATATTCACGAGAACCGCAAAACTCCCCAAAAAAACGGAAAGGTACCGGTCCACATACACCGCCAAAATCACGTAAATGACTATAACATAGCAAAATGCCAGATTCGTCGTCGTAGTAAACCGGATATAGGTATACAAAACCATAAATCCTACGGCAGCAATGTAACGCACCCACACCGTATCCCTTTTTCGCCGGTACGCAAGCACTGCAGCCACGCTCGGCATGATACACCAAAACGCCACAATGGCATACGAGAGAGGCGACCTGCTGCCCTTTAAAAGCTCCACCAGATACGCCGCCGTCAAAATCCCGTTCATGATACAAATACCGGTAAGCGCAGTCAGGTTTCTGCTCTGCTCCGCCACCTTTTCATCCGTTAAGTCCATCTTCAATTCTTCCATGACACTCTCACTTTCCTTCCTTCATGATGTATTTGTATCTCCCCTTCCCCGCGTCCGCTCTTTGAGGGGAGTATACAGCATTTATTATAAAGGATGAAAAGTGGGTTGACAAGAAATTATTGCTATTTTTCACGCCCTCACGATAACAGTTCAGCCTGAAATGTTATGTTAATGGGCGGACGCAAAAGCTAAGAGCAGACCTCCCTGCCCGGTTTCTCCCTGCCTCCCTGTGCTTCCCCTGCCGGCATCTGTTCAAA
>CAJUMD010000064.1 GCA_910587275.1 uncultured Kineothrix sp. | reverse complement strand
GGAGCAGATGTAAGAGTTGGAAGTTGCAAATATTTGCTTAATCAGCAGACACTAAGTAACATGGCAACCAGTTATTTCATGGGAAAACCCGTGCGGTATGCCGTGGACGGTGATGAGGAGTTTAAGGAAGCATTAAATGCCGTTTTAAGGAACAGTTACATAAACAGCCTGAATTTTGAACTGGCAAAGGAAGCAAGCAAAAAGGGGATAGCCGCGGAACTGCTCTATGTGGATGAACAGGCGGATATCCGGTCGAAGAAATTATCGGCGGAGGAATTCATACCCGTGTACGGCGTTACGGTGGATGAGTTCCTGGAATGTGTGGTGCGCTTATGGGAGGATCATGACATTGACGGAAGGCTGTTATGTGAGCATGCGGCAGTGTATACGGACCGTGATACCGTTTATTACCAAAGGGAAAATGAGACAGCCCTGTTTGCCATGGTGGATGCGGAGGGGCACATGCTGGACGACATCCCCGTCATCCTGTACTGGAACAACGAGGAATGCACCGGGGATTACGAGGATGAGATCCCGCTGATAGATGCCTATGACAAGGCACAGTCGGACACGGGCAATGACATGGAATACTTTACGGATGCATACCTGTGCATTGCCGGTGCTTCCGGCGGGCTGGAGGAAATGGCCAGCGTGGAATGGAACCGGGAGGAAGGGGAAGGACAGGAAAGCACGGTCAGGAACCTGCGGGAAAACAGGATCCTTTTCCTTGATGAAAAGGGTCAGGCGGAATGGCTGACGAAGAACATTAACGATACGGCAGTTGAGAATTACAAAAACCGCCTGTACGGTAACATCTTTTTTTTATCACAGGTACCGGCACTTTCGGATGACAGTTTTGCGGGAAACCTGACGGGCATTGCCATCAAGTACAAGCTGATCGGGCTGGAGGAACTGGCGATCATGAAGGAAAACCGGTTTGAGGCCGCCCAGCAGAAAAAGATAAGGATCATAACGGGATTCCTCAACCGGAAGATGAACAAGCAGTTTGACCCTGACACGGTGAGCCGCAAATACGAAAGGAACTTTATCGAAAACGTGGCTGACATGATAGAAAACGCAAGGAACCTGGAAGGGATCGTAAGCCGTGAGACACAGCTGAACCAGCTGCCGAAGAACATTGTGGAGGACGCGGCGGCGGAAAGGGAAAAAATGATGGAAGAACTGATGGAAGAACAAAACATCCCGAAAGTGGATTTGGAAAAACTGGTGGGGCAGGACAATGGGCAGCAGACAGTACTGGAACCGCAGGTACCTGTTTGATAAGGCGGGGAACGCCAACACGGGGGAGGATTTCCTCCGGGAAACGGTAACGCCGCTTTACCAGAAGGCGCTGCGTGAGATTGAGGAAGAAACGGAGGGCATGTACAGGAACTTTGCCAGCCGGGAGAGCATAACCCTTGCGGAGGCAAAGGGGAAAATTGACCGTGCCGATTTCAGGAAAACGGATTTCGGGGCAAGGGCAAGGGGGCAGGCGCAGAGGCAGAGGGAACTGCTGGGAAAGACGGGGCTGCTTCCTGAAGAAGTGGTAAAGTCCATGGAGCAGCGGCACAAAAAGTATGAAAGCGTCCTTGCCGCCTATACGAAAAAAGGGCAGATCAGCAGGCTGGAAATGCTGCATGTGGAGATCGAAAGGATCCTTCTGGACATGTATGACGAAAACCAGATGAACATATATGATTTCCTTGCGGACCAGTACCAAAATGATTATTACCGCGCCGTGTTCCGTGACCAGCAGATGCTGGGGTTCGGAAAGAATTTTGTCACGGTAAACCGGGATGCCGTTGAGAGGGCGGTGCTGAATACGTACGGAAGGGATAATTATTCAAAGGCATTATGGGGGCAGTGTGAAAACCTGTCCCGTGACCTGCGGGAAAACATAACGGTCGGGCTGATCCGGGGCGAGAGCCTACAAAAGATGTCATCCAGGATCGGCAGGCGCATGGGGGTAGGCAGGAGCAATGCCTTCCGGCTTGTACGGACGGAAACGGCATACATATACGAGCAGGCGGCACTGAAAGCCTATGAACAGTGCGGCATAGAAAAATATGAATACCTTGCCGCACTGGACGGAAGGACCAGCGAGGCCTGCAGGGAGCTGGACGGGAAGGTTTTCCGCCTGAAGGATGCCATGCCCGGAAAGAATTATCCGCCCATGCATCCGAACTGCAGGAGCACCACGGTGGCGTCTTTTGATGAAAAGGAAGAAGTGGCAGGGAAAAGGCTGGCAAAAGACGGAAGCGGGAAATATTATGAAGTTCCCGGGGACATGACCTATAAGGAGTGGTACGGGGCACATGTGGATGAACAGGGAAACAGGGGAAGAAAGACCATGGGAAAAATACGGGACAATATCACGGACCTGAAGGAGCCGATCCGGCTGCGGGATATCCAGTACGGGAAAACGGTCAGGCGTATGGTGGAGGAAAACGGGACGGATTCGGCAAAATTACTGCTGGGGTATTATGACCGGATACACATCATAAATACAAACCCAAGCATTACGGCATATTCACCGGGTAAAAGGGGGATCAGGATAAACATGGAGCATGCCTTTCATGACAGGGCGGGGAAATTTAATTCCCTTTATCATGAAATAGGCCATAATTTGGATGACCTGATGGGCAGGCCGTCCTCTGACAGGCGGTTCCGTATGGCACTGGAAGATGACAGTACACGGCTTTTTACATCATTGATTGCATGCGGGAAATGTGCTAACATGGAAGAAGCCTACGGGTACACGATGGAAAAGCTGAAGGGGATAAAATACCATGATGTTTCCGATCTGCTTGGCGGCCTTACGGGAAATAAGGCAGGAAAAGGTCATGATGATGTTTACTGGAAACAGGATGAAACAAAGGTTGGGAAAGAAGCATTTGCCCATTTTTTTGCCGCTTCATTAAATGAAAACAGTGAAAGGCAGGAAATAATGAAAGAATACTTTCCTTCTGCTTTCCAAAGATACGAGGAGATGATAAGGGATGGATTATAAACTTCCAAAATCGATGCTGGAACCGCCTGAATTGGAGGAATGGGAAAAGGAAATGTACGGTGCCGTGGACAGGTACCTGAAAAGCGGGTTGGAGCCAGTACGGCTTGCGGCACTGCAGTGGTATCCGGAATTCATTGACGGATTCGTAAGGGACATGGAGTACTGCATAAAAAACCACATAAACTATTATGACCTGCACCCGGAGTACAGGGAGACGGAAGATAACTTTTATTAATGTTTTATTCCATATTTAAAGGTAGTTAAAAGATTGCACAGGGATGTGCGGTCTTTTTTAATTTACAAAAAAATAAACGGAGGTATCAAAGATGGATGGAATGACGAACACGGCACAGGAAACGGCGGAAAATGCCGCTGCACAGGCGTCAGCGGACGCCGCAGGGAACACGGCACCGCAGGAAGCAGCCCCCGCGGGGAAGGCGGCGGAACCGGAAAAGGAGGACGGGCAGCAGGAACCGGCACAGCCGGACGTGAAGCAGCTCCGGGCTGATTTTGAAAAGGAAAAGGCGGAGGCCGTGAAGGCGGCGCTGGAGGAAGCGGCAAAGAAGGCGGCCATGAAGCCGGAGGAAGTAAAGGAATACGAAGGGCAGAAACGGGAGGCGGAACTGGAAAAACGGGAGAGGGAATTAAGGCAGCGGGAGCTGCGGAATGACACCAAGGACATGCTGGTGGAAAAAGGTCTGCCCTCCGGGTTTGCGGATTTCCTGATGGGGGATGACGCGGACGGGACCAGGGAAAACGTAAACGCCTTTAAAAAGGAGTTTGACCTTGCGGTGCAGGCGCAGGTGGAGCAGAGGTTAAAGGGCACAACGCCTAAGGCGGGAAGCGGCACCGGCGGGGCCGGTACGGGCGGCATGGCGGCGGAAATTGATAAATACCTGTAAAAAGGGATGAAGGAGGAGAAAAAATGCCACTGAACACGTTGGAATATGCGCAGATCTTACAGACAAAACTTGACCAGAAGATGGTGGAGGCATCCACTTCCGGTTGGATGGAGGCGAACGCCGGACAGGTAATTTATAACGGCGGCAGGGAAGTAAAGGTCCCGGTAATGGACCTCACGGGGTTAAAGGATTATGACAGGGATGACGGGTACCCGAAAGGGAGCGTGACCCTGTCATACCAGACACTGACCATGGGCATGGACAGGGGGACGTCCTTCCAGCTGGATGCCATGGACGTGAATGAAAGCAATTTCATTGCCAGTGCAACCACCGTGTCCGGGGAATTCCAAAGGACACAGGTGGTGCCGGAGGTGGATGCCTACCGTTACAGCAGGATTGCCGCACTGGCGGAAGGGACGGGGATAACCTATACGCCGTCAAAAACGGACGTGTATGATGCACTGGTGGATGACATAGCCTTTGTGCGCAACCTTGTCGGGGAAACGGAACCGCTGGTGTGCTGCATCAGCGGGACGGTAAAGGCACAGCTGGAAAAGCTGGAAATATTCAGGAAGACGGTGGATGTCACCAATTTTACGCAGGGGAGCATCAGTACGAAGGTAAAGACGGTGAATGACGTGCCGCTCCTTGCCGTGCCGTCCGCGCGGATGAAGACGTCCTATGTTTTTGCGGACGGGAAAACGGAAGGGGAGGAAACCGGCGGTTTTAAGGCAGGTACGGAAGCAAAGGACATCAACTGGATCATCATGCCGAAAAAGGCGCCCGTGGCCATATCAAGGCAGGACAAAATGAAAATTTTTGACCCGCAGACCTACCAGAAGGCGGATGCATGGTTCATCGGCTACCGGAAATACCATGAACTTTGGATCCTGAAGAACCAGCTTGGCAACATAAGGCCAAACATTGCGGGATGACGGGGGGAAACGGAATGCATTATATTATGAAAAAACTGAACCGGGAAAAAACGGCAGCCACGGAGGAACGGAAAAAGGAACTGGAATTGAAAGGGTATTCCTGTATCGGCGTTAAGGAATCCGGTCCACGGGACGGGGAAGAAGAAACCGGGCAGGAACGGGAACCCGGAAAGCAGGATGGGAAACAGGCTTCAGGAAAAGCGCCCGGGAAAAGGACAAAGGCGGATGACAATGCCGGGGAAGGCGGGAAAGATGGAAACGGGACTGACGGTGCTGGAAAAGATTAAACTGCTGCTTTCCATACCCCTGGAAGATACCGGGAAGGATGACGTCCTGGCCGTCATGATAGTTGATGCGGAGGATGCCGTAAAGGGATACTGCCATATCCGGCAGGTACCCCGGCAGCTGGATTTTGTCGTAAGGGAGCTTGTAATGAACGGCTTCCGCAATGACAACGGCGGGAATGTTGCCAGCATCAAACGCGGTGACACGCAGATTAATTATTCCACCGCCATTACGGCGGAAAGTTTCACGGAACGGCACCTGAAGGTACTGAACGGGTACAGGAAGCTGCGGACGGGATAGGGCGATGCACTTTCCCGTCCGGGAAAGGAAAAGAGATGAAACCGATTGAAAAACTGAAGTACATGCACCGGAAGAAAAAGAAAACCGTTTCCGGCAGCAGGATTAAGAAGACGGGGGGAAAGAAGGATGAACGAAGCAGCAGTGCTGGCGATGACCTACCATGACAGGCTGAAGGTTTTCCGGTATGTTTCCCGTACGGATGGGGAAACAGGGGAAACAAAGGAAGAAAAGGCTGTAATTTATGAATCCGTCCCGTGTGCGCTAAGCCAGTCCAAAAATGAAGTCCCCATGCGGGAAGGGGTAACTTTCCGGAAAGATGCGGAACATGTCCTGTTCACCATGCCGGACATCCGTATGGAGCCGGATGACTGGGCGGAGGTTGTGACGCAGGCAGGGGATTTTTATGCGGGAAGGACCGGCAAAACATTTGTGTATGCGGGTTCCCACGGGGAAACCAGGATGAAGACGGAAGGGATTGCATAATGAGGAGGCTTGAGGACCTGGACGCGGTGTTTGAACGCGGGATTAACGCATGGGAAAACGGGATCGTGCGGAGGCATGCAAACCGGATGGGGCTGAAGGTGGTCAAACTGGTGAAGAAAAAAACACCGTGGAAAACAGGAAATCTGCGGAGACACTGGCGCGCAAGGCTGGAGCGTGAAAACGGGAAAATCACCATATGGATTGAAAACGATGCCGAGTATGCGGCGGCAGTCAATAACGGGCACCGCGTGGTACGTGCAAGAAGGACGGTGGGCTTCCGGCAGGGTAAATACATGCTGGAGCAGGGGATCCAGATTTATAAGGAAGAACAGATGAAAGAGGACGTGGAGGCAATGCTGGAGGAGTTAAGGGGGGCATTAAGGTGACGACACTGGAAGACGTAAAGCTGGCAGTCATCCGGAAGCTGCGGGACGGCACGGACGTCCGGAACATATACGGGGAGGAAATAAGGAAAAAAAGTTACCCGCTGTTCCAGGTGAACGTCATTCCCAATACCTTTGCCACGGCGGCAGCCGGGTACCATACGGACAGGAACATCCTCGTGGACGTGCTGTACATGGAGGAGGATTTCACGTCTTATGAAAAAAATTACGGGATGCTGGAGCTGGTTGACGGCATCCTGCGTCCGGTACTGCAGGTTGGGGACAGGCATTTTACGGTCCGCAATGCGTCCATGGAGATTACGGACCAGGTGGCACACTACAAATTCTATCTGGAATTCACGGACACCGGGAACCGGACGGGGGACACGCAGGTCCCGGTAATGGAAGAAATAGGGATAAGGTTACAGGAGGCGGCAAAATGGGATTACCTGAAATATCAATAAAATTCATCCGTAAGGCAAGGACCTTCATTAAGAGGAGCAGCAGGGGAATGGTGCTGCTGATCCTGCATGACGGCACGCGGGAGCAGCGGCTGACCCCTTACGAGAAGTGGGATGAGGTGGAAGCGGATGACTGGACGGAAAAAAATTATGATTACCTGCGGATGGTATTCCTGGGGGAACCGAGGACCGTGGTGGCAGTCAGGGCGGAAATGAAGGATGACGCAGCAGATACCGCGGAAACCATTGCCCTGTTTGAAACGCTGAATTATGACTGGCTGGCATATCCGGAGTGTACGCCGGAAGCGGCATCCGCCATTGCAGATTACATCAAAAAGGCGAGGGCGGACAAAAAGAAGGTGAAGGCAGTGCTGCCGGATACGGCGGCAGACCATGAGGGAATCGTGAATTTTACCATGAAAGGCATTTCCGTGGTATGGGAAGGATCCAAGGAAGTAAAGGAATATACGACTGCGGAATATGCGGCAAGGATTGCGGGTGTACTGGCGGGTTTAACCCTGTCCGTATCCGGCACTTATTATGTGCTGGATGAAATCGTGGACCTTGACATGGTGGAATCCCCGGATAAGGAGATTGACGCGGGAAAACTGGTCATTATTTATGACGGGGAGAAATATAAGATCGGGCGCGGGGTTACGAGCCTTACAACCGTGACGGAGGAGCAGCCGGAGGATTTTAAAAAAATTAAAATCGTGGAAGGTTCGGACCTGATCCGGACGGATATTATTACAACTTTTGAGGATGAGTTTGTCGGGAAGGTGCCGAATACCTATGATAACAAACAGGTATTTATCGGCGCCGTGAATGAATACTTCAGGAACCTCGAGGGGACAGTGCTGAATGGCAGCCATGAAAATTATATTGAAGTGGATGCCGCGGCGAATGAGGCATACCTGAAAAGCAGGGATAAGGATACGGGGTCAATGACCGTGCAGCAGATACGGGAAGCCAATACGGGTTCCTATCTTTTTGTGTGCGGGCAGGTGGCCATGCTGGATGCCATGGAAGACCTGCAGTTAAACATCAGCATGTAGGAGGAATTATGAATGAATGACATTAGGGGGAACCGCCACCTGTCAGGCACATGGGGGGAAATCTGGGTGGAGGGGTTTAAAATTGCCGAAATGAGCAAGGTAAGCGTAAAGGTAACCGTAAACAAGGAGGAAGTCCAGACGGGGATGGACGTGGACACCAAGATTGTCGGGGCAAAAGGGGAAGGAACCCTGTCCCTTGTAAAAACCTATTCCAGGTTTGACAATTACCGTAAACAGGCAGTGAAAGGCGTGGATGTCAGGACAACCATGATTGCGAAGCTGAAGGACCCGGATGCCACGGGAGGGCAGACGGAACGCTACCAGATATCAAATGTATCATTGAGCGAATACGGGTTTGAATGGGAAAAGGGTGCCGTGGTTAAGCAGGAAATACCCTTTACCTTTACCCCGTCCAACATGACCATACTGGATGAAATCGAAGTGGAATAAGGGAAAACGGAGGATAGGATAATGGATGCGGAAAAAATGATGAAGAAAGACGTCTTCGCCAGTTTTGCGGAAAAGGCAAGGAAAAAACTGGAGGAGAAGAAAAAGCAGAGGACGGAAAAATTGCATATCCCCGACCTTGGGGAGACGATTACCATAACGGCCCTGACGGACCAGGAGCTTATGGAAGTCAGGGATTTTTCCGGAGATGACAATGAAAACGATAAATATATGATATATATGTCATCGCCGGAGCTCCAGGAGCTGGCAAAGGAGCTGAAGGAAAGCGGGGACATAGAAAAATACCATGAAGTGGCGGATGTTTTTAAACGCGCGGACCGCAGGAAGATTGCGGAGAAAATCCTTGAACTTTCCGGGGTTTATGAGGAAAGCACGGTCACGGTAATCAGTGAGACGGAAGAAATAAAAAAGCAGTAAAGCAGTCGCCACTGGGTTACCTGCTCGGATACTATCTTGACAGGGGATACCGTCCGGAAGAAATCCTGTCCCTGGACAGGGAGGAACGGGTAACTTACCTGGCGGTTGCGGAACTGAATGAACAGAAACGGATGAAGGACATGGAAACGGCATTTGAAAATGCCTTAATCCATGTCCTTAACAGGTGGCTGGGAAACAGGAGGTGATTCCATGGCGGAAATCTTCGGGGCCGCCATATCCTTAAGGGACAATGTTTCCGGCGTGTTACGGCAGGCAAGGGAATCATCCAGCGGTTTCCGCGGGGAAGTGGCAAGGGCAAGGCGGGAACTGCGGGAACTGGAGCAGCAGAGGGTGCGGGAAAAGGAAATCCGCATTAAAAACACCGCCGCGTACCGGGCAATCGAGGGCGTAAAGGAAAAACTGAAACCCTTAAGCGAAAAAGTGGTAAAAGTCGTTGCAAGGACGGAAGAAGCAAGGGAAAAAATAAAAAAAGTAACCGGCGTCCTCGGCAAAATAAAGGATAAAACGGTAAGCATTGCAGTCAGGGGTGCAGCCGCGGCCGGAAAGGCACTGGCAAAAGCCGCGCTGGTGGGAACGGCTGCGGCATTTACGGCAGTGGCTGCGGCAGGGACGGCGGCAGTATCAAGTGCCGTGGCGTTCGAATCCCAGATGCAGAATGTCGGGACGCTGCTGGACGGTGACGTGAAGGGCAAGCTGCAGTCCATGGGGGCCGACCTGAAAAAAGTCTCCATTGACACGGGGGTTGCCACCAGTGACCTGACGGACGGGCTCTACCAGGTGGTGTCCGCCTTCGGGGAATCGGCGGAATCCGTAAAGCAGCTTGAAATTGCGGCAAAAGCGGCGAAGGCGGGAAATGCCACGACAACGGATTCCGTAAACCTCCTTTCCGCGGTAACCAAGGGATACGGGGACACATCCGCGGAGGCAATGGGGAAAGCCGCGGACCTTGCATTTGCCACAGTAAAACTCGGGCAGACATCCTTCCCGGAACTGGCATCCAGCATCGGGCAGGTGGTGCCGCTGGCTTCCACCCTTAAAGTGTCGGAGGAGGAACTGTTCGGGGCAATGGCAACCCTTACGGGCGTCACCGGCGGCACGGCGGAAGTCACCACACAGTTAAAAGCCACCATGCAGTCCTTCCTGTCACCGGGGACGGAAATGGGCAAAGTCCTGAAAAAGATGGGTTACGAATCCGGGGCAGCCGCGCTGGAATCGGAAGGGCTTGGTTCGATACTCCAAAAGCTGAAGGAGGAAGTAAACGGGGATGAGGTGGCGTTTGCAAACCTTTTTTCCTCCGTGGAGGCGAAAAATGCGGTACTGGCACTGACCGGTGCGCAGGCGGATAATTTTGCATCCAAAACGGCAGCCATGGCGGACGCGGCAGGAATTGCGCAGCAGGCATTTGACACACAGACGGATTCCGTGCAGGCCATGGCGGGAAAGATAAAGAATGCCGGTTCCGTGATGCTGACCGGCATGGGGGAAAAGGCACTTCCGTACATAACGAAGGCGCTGGATAAGGTGCTGGACCATCTGCCGGAAATCGAAGCGGTTTTTGGTTCCGTCATGGACGGGGCGGGGGCGGCAGTCATGCGGGTGGCCGGAAGGGCTTCCGAACTGTGGACACAGTGGCAGCCCGTCCTGTCCGGTATCGGCACACAGTTCCAAAACGCCATGGAACAGGCAGCGCCGTTTTTTACGGGGATGACTGCCAGCTTTGACGGAATCATGCCCCATGTGCAGCCGGTAGTGGCGTCACTGGCCGGGGCGGTTTCCTCACTCCTTCCGGTAATCGGGCCGGTATTTTCCGGCATTGCAGGCGTGGCCAATGATGTTTTCCCGGTTGTGTCACGGATCATTTCCGAAGCAGGAAATAAGATACAGACCGTATTCGGCAATATAAGCAGCAAAACGGGATTCCTTCAGAAAATATTTGAGACAGCGGGGCCGGCCATTTCCGCGGTACTGGATGCTGCATGGTCGGTTGCCGGTCCAATTCTTGACCTGGCAGTTGAAGCGATAGACCTGTTTGCCTCCGCGGTTGAGTGGGCATTCCCTTATGTCCAAAGCATATTTGAAGGCGTCTGGTCGGTACTGGAACCGATCGTGTCGGGAATCGGGAAGGGAATCGGCGTACTGGCAGAAGGGGCAGGGAAGATAAAAGACTTCCTTTTCGGGGGCGGGGACGGAAGTACCGCATCCGGAAGCGTCGGGCACAATGCAACCGGGACATCCTACTGGCGGGGCGGTTATACCGTGGTAGGCGAAACAGGACCGGAGATCGTGGACCTGCCGGGAGGGAGTAAGGTATATTCCAATTCCGCCTCCCAGGGCATGCTTGCAGGGGCAGGCGGATACGGGGGCATTAACATCCGTATCGATAAAATGGAAGTGCGCAGTGAGGATGACATTGACAGGATTGCCCAAAAAATAGTGGACAAGATTGACGAGACAAGGCAGAACATGTAAGGGAAGGGACGGCAATGGCAAACACACGGGTGGTAAGGTTCGAAGGGAACGGCGGGAGCTTCGAACTGGCCGTAAACCCAAAGGAACTGGGTGTAACACAGGGAAGCGGGAATAAAACCATAAACCTCCTGAATGTGGGCGAGGTTGTAATTGCGGGAAACAGGGGACCGGTAAAAATGTCGGTGGCTACCTTTCTTCCCGCCGCCAATTCCCATTTTTACAGGGATAAGGATCCGGAAGAAATCATAACAAAAGTGAAACAATGGAAAAACGGGAAGCAGCCGTTACGGATTATCGTGTCGGGAACAGACATCAACACGATGTTCCTTGTGGACAGCATGGAAGAAAGGTACAAAGAAGGCCAGCTGGACATATATATTAACTGGAGCTTTGCGGAATACAGGGTGCTGAATGTGCCGGCAAGTGCGACTACCGCATTTACGGGAAACATAAACAGCGGGATACTGAAGACGAGAAGCGGGACGGCAGAGATACCGAAAAAAGTGACGGTGAAAAAAGGCGACAGCCTGTGGGGCTTTGCGGTACGGTTCTATGGTGACGGGAGTCTTTGGAAGAAGATAGCGGATGCCAACGGGATTGCCAACCCGGACAGGATTGCGGTGGGGGCGGTTTTGGAGATACCGAGAATATGGAAATAAAAGTAAACGGGAAAGATATATCGGCATGGATAGAAAAGGTTACATGGTCAGGGGACTGCGGGCAGATTGCCCGTAAACTTTCCTTTACCTATGCGTTCACAAGGGAGGACAGCAACATCCCGCTGATTACAGTGGATAACGGGGCACGGGTGGCAGCATATGATGGCGTTTTGTTTTTTCTGGGAGTTGTGACAGGTACCAGCAGGCAGGAAGCCGGGGTAACGGTTTCCGTGAATGCGGTGGATCTGGCATGGTATACGGGCAAAGTAAAAACCTATGGTGTATACCAGGGGACTCCTGCAGAGATTGTATCACAGGTATGCGGGGAATATGGAATCCCCGTGGGGGAACTTTTGGAGGAGGGAACCGCCACGGAGATCATAAGCACAGGGGATAAAACCATATACCAGGTTATGGAAGATGCATACGGGGAAACAGAGCATTATCTGTATATGTCAGGTGATGTGCTGAACATAAGGGCTGCAGGGATGGAGGTGGCGGCACACCTTTCCGGAAATACGGACATCACGGATGCCACATATACAAGCAGCATTGAATCCATGGTCAATAAGGTGGTTATCCTTGACGGCAGTTCCTCCTATGCCGGGGAAGTGACAAGGGAGGGGCAGGTATCGGCATACGGGCTTATGCAGGAAACCTATAAACAGGAGCAGGGGAAGGATGCCGCCGTGGAAGCGTCCAAACTCTTAAAGGGCGTGGAGGAAAGCGGGAACATTTCCGCGCAGGGCAATATCCTGTGCATTGCGGGGAAGGCAGTTTACATCACGGACGTGAATACAAACATTACCGGATGCTTCCGGATAACATCCGATACCCATAATTTTGAAGGGACGCTGCATACGATGTCCCTGACACTTGAGTTTAAGGAAGTGGTTTAATGGAAACACCATACAGTAGGATGGTAAAGGCAATGAGGGAGGAAGGGGAGCATAACAATGCTTTTGAAATGGCGGTCTGCATTGTGACATCCATTGATCCCGTTGCGATTGTATATAATAATGTACCGATTGATCACAATATTTACTGCAATGAAGGCTGGATATATCCGGAGGTCCGCTGGACGGGATACTGGAAGGGGAAAAATATCTTTCGGAAGGTTTAAAATCCTATTTAAGTGAGCTTAACGGGAAGTTAAAAATACAGCCCGGTGACACGGTTGCCGTACAGAGGGTTGGAAACAGCTTCCTGATCATGGGAAAGGTGGTAATGATGTAATGGGGCTGTTTCCTTTTGCTGCGGCGGAAACCGCAGCCGGCAGGACGGATGAGCTGCCGGAATATAAAGAGATGGCATATGATTATGAAAATAACCGCCTGAAGAAAAAGGCGGGGAAATATTACCTTGTAACCCGGAATGAGGCACTTAAGGTATGGATTTATAAGGCACTGAAAACGAAACGGTTTGTTTACCAGGCATATTCCCATAAATACGGCACGGAGGTTGATAATGTAATCGGTGTTTCAGGGGATAAGGGGATCCTGGAAAGCGAGATCCGGCGTTACGTGACGGAAACAGTCATGGTAAATCCCTATATACAGGAACTTTCCGGTTTTTCCTATGACTGGAAGACGAAATCATTCTGTGTGGTTACTTTTGACGTGACAACGGTGTACGACCGGTTTACATGGAGCAGTGAGGTGTATGTTACATGAGTAATACATTTAATGAGATATGCGGGAGAATGAAGAAACGGCTGGTTTACGGGGCGAGCAGGCTGGAAGGAAGCTGGACGGCGGACAACATACAGGCGGTGGCGAACGAACTGGCCAGGATTTATGCGGAAGACATTGATACCATACTGGATAAGGCTTTTGTGGCCACGTCCTACGGCGAATGGGCAGACCTGGCATGCGGGGATTACGGGGTGGCGAGGAACAGGGCAACACCCGCATCCGTTTCCCTGCAGGTAAACGGGAGGATTGGACGGTATGAACCGCTGGAAGTGGCAGCGGATGACACCGTTTTCCTGACGGAAGAATTTTACATACCGGATACCGGTACCGCAACGGTCAGGGCCGTATGCACACGGGCGGGAAGCCAGGGGAATGTGATGGCTGGAAGCATAAACAGGGTAAAGGGTAAAAGAGCCGGGATTAGCGGCGTTACCAACCCGGAAGCGGCGGAGGGCGGCTTTGACACGGAAACGGATGAACGCCTTATTGCCCGTACCCTTGAAAAAATCAGGATGCCGCCGACCAGTGGCAACATTGCCCATTACAGGCAGTGGGCGCTGGAGGTGACCGGCGTTGAAAAAGTGAAGGTGTTCCCGCTGGCGAGGGGGAAAGGGACGGTGGACGTGGTAATTATCGCGGACGGCAATTCCCGGCCGCCGGATGTACTGCTGCGGAATGTGGCAGTGCATACCGGGGAATGCCGCCCCATCGGCCCGGACGTGCTTGTGGCGGGCGCGGAACCGGTAACCGTAAACATTGATGCCACGGTGGTGGCGGCATCCGGAAGCAGCAGGGATGCCATTGCCTGCCAGATGCTCGGACAGATGGAGGAATATTTCGGGGCGTTCGGTTTCGACAATTACGGGGGGTATGAAGGGAACATTGTCTCATACCTGAAGGTCGCCGACCTGCTGTTTAACTGCAGCGGGATTAAGGATGTTACGGATTACCGGATCAACGGGCAGGAAAGCAGCATCCGGCTGGGGGACCGGCAGTTCCCGGCAGCAGGCACGGTATCCATAACACTGGGAGGTACATAATGCTGAAGGACACGGTACCAAAGTTTGTATCGCGGATGCAGGAAATGGCGGAACTTTTCCATGCGGAGCAGCCGGAACTTGACCGGATGAAAAATGATTTGGAAGACATTGTAAAACAGTTTTACGCGAAAACGGCAACCTTTTCCCTGGAGAGGTGGGAGCGTGATTTCGGGCTTGCCGCAGATCCGTCCCTGGGTACCGGGCAGAGGCGGGCAAGGATTATTGCAAAGATGAACGCACGGACCCCTGCCACGGTAAGGATGCTGGAAAACCTTGTGCTGCAGACGCTGGATGCGGACAGGGTCTTCATCAAGGAATATCCTTCCGATTACAGTTTTGCGGTTTACGTGGAAAAAGAATACCTGATAGACCTGGGGATCGCGGAGGAAGCGGTTTATTATGCAAGGCCGGCACACCTTGATTACAGGTTTATCCAGGTCTTAATCCGCAATGCACAGATGCAGGAGCATGTGGGGGTATACGGAATGTTCCTTCCGGCAAAAGAAGGAACCACGGATGTGGAAGGGCTGTACCAAAAGGAACATGTGGGCGTGGCAGGCATAAGGCTGGAGATAAGGGAGGGAACGGCGGAATGAAATACATATTAACGGAGCGGGGGATACGGTACATTACAAGGGTAAACAGCCAGATTATAAACATGCACCTCCTGCGGGCGGACGTGGGGACGGGATTTTCGGACAATCCCGACCTGCTTACCGTAATAGCGGATAAAAAGCAGGGGCTGCAGATAGACGGCATAACGGCGGAAACGGACATGGCGACCATACACTGTACGCTTACCAACCTGAACGTGGCAGAGGAGTATTGTTTAAGGCAGATAGGGATTGTTGCATGGGATCCGGAACGCGGACGGGAGGAACTCATCATTGTCGGGCAGGATGCGGAAGGCGACCGGATCCCGGCGGTAACGGAGCGGGAAGTACAGTACCTCTATAACATTGGCGTGAAGGTAAGCAATACGGCGGACATTACCTTTGATTCCGACACAAATGATTTCCTGCGGAAGAAATACTTTTATGCGTTTGTCGAGGAAATGGAGCAGAGGGGGAAGGTGACCGTCGGGACGGTACATGCCCCGATGGAAAAAAATGAAATACGGTTTATTGTGGACGAGATGCCTTACTATGAGGAAAACGGAAACATGGCATATATCCTGGACGGCGCGGGAAACAGGGTGGAACTGACCACGGAAGACGGCAGGACGGTAAGCACCGGGGAATAGGGGTGGACGGATGGATACGGAACAGTTATTTGCACGGGGGAAGGAAATCTTCCCGGAAACCAATTATGAGAGGGACGGGGGACCGGAAAAAATACTGCGGATCCAGGAATGGATCGGACAGACGGGGCGGAGGCTTGAGGAACTTGCGGACATAACGGAAAACCGGCTGCTTAAGAAGGAAGACATAGCGGAATGGGCGAAGCAGAGGGAAAAGCCTTCCTATACCGCCGGTGAGGTAGGGGCGGATGCGGCCGGAAGCGCGCGGGATGCGCTGGCCGCCGCAGTGGAATATTCGGATGCCGCATACAGGCAGGCGGCAGGTTATGCGGACCTTTTGGTTGCGGCGCTGGTAAACGGTGCACCCGATACATTAAACACGCTGAAAAAAATCGCGGATGAAATGGCTGAAAATGAGGATGTGGTTACCGCACTCCAAAGCGCCATCGGAAGCAAGGCGAATGACGTGGAGCTGCAGGCGCATGTGTCAAACGGCACCGTGCACATTACGGCGGGCGAAAGGAACGCGTGGAATGCCGTAATAACCAAATACGATCTGCTGGCGGCGTCTTTTCGGGATGGGTGTAATACACTGGTAAACGGATGCATAAACCATGGTGTTACACCCGTTTCCAACAGTCCCGCGGACATTATGCTGGCGGTTGACTCCATAGCGGACGGCAGGTACAGTGCGGGTGTCCTGGCGGCCAGGAAAGGGACGGCAAAGGCGGCACAGGTGCTGGCCGGTTATACCTTTACCAATTCCTCCGCCGTCGCGGTTACCGGTACGATGGCAAACAGGGGGGCAGTGGCAAAGACCCTGAATGCCGGACAGTCCTATACCGTGCCGGAAGGTTACCATAACGGGAAAGGGAAAGTTACGGCGGCCGCACTGGCAGGGCAGACGGGCGGGACGGCAGCAGCCGGGAACCTGACAAAGGGAAAAACAGCCTGGGTAAACGGAACAAAAATAACCGGTACCGGGGCGGATAACACCGCGCAGTATAATGCGGGTGTTGCCGCGGCGGACGGCAGGGCAAACACAAACAGCGTAAACTATAAAACCGGGTACAATGCCGGGGTCGCAGCCGCGGACGCAAGGGCAAACCCGGCATCGGCAAATTACAAATCCGGATACAATGCGGGGGTGGCGGCCGCACGGCTGAAGGAGACGGCCCTTCCGCTTTCCCTGCTGTCCGGCAACGGGGGAACCACCGTTACATCCGGCGACATAAATTTTGCCGGGGCAATGTTTTTAAGGATAAACTACGGGTACACATCCGCAAACAGGGAGGCGTGCGTGGCAAAGGTGTACCGCGGTACCACGGTTTACCGGCAGCAGTACATCCCAAAAGGGTACAGTGCCGGGTCTGCGCTGGCGGCGGCAGGGCTGACCGCCATTATAGACGTGTCGGGGATTGGGGGCGTGGCGAACTTCCGGCTTTACCCGGACAACGGCAGCAGCGGGCGGAATGATGCCGGGACATATTCCATACAGTCAATGTCGCTGTATTCAATGTAAACCGCCCAAGGCGGAGAAGGAGGAAGTATCATGGAAAGGACTGGAATTAATCCTGTAAAACAAATCATGCAGGAGCATAACGGGAACGTATACGGTTTCCCGATTGGGGTTTTGGCAGAAAATGTGGTTGAGGATCCGGAACACCGGTTCCTGACGGACGAGGAAAAAGCGAACCTGATGCGGAAGGATGACTCATTCAATGACGGTAAGGTGGCTTTTACGCAGGCAGCCAAAAGGGAAAACATAAAAACAGGGGAAACATTCAAAATACTGTTCGGGAAAATAAAAAAATACCTGGCGGATTTAAAGGGGGCGGCATGGTGTGACACCACCGACAGCATAAATTCAGGTGAAGACGTGGATGTAACGACAAGGAAGGCACTGAAGGAAGTAAATGAAAAGCTGGGCGGGATGAGCCTTAAAAGGGAAGGGACTGATATATTTATTGAGTATCAGGACGGTGCCGATACAGTAAGAAAAAAATTAAATGACAGGGCCGTGACGGAATTGCCTTTAAGCATGGTTACGGCAAATGACAGTCCGGAAATAACCGCCGGGCCGATTGATTTCACGGACCAGCTTTTCTTTAAGGTCATTTACGACTATAATACAAGTAACCGTGAGGCATTGCATATAGCACTGTATAACGGGGATGAGGTTTACCTGCATAAATACCTTGCAAAAGGCTATTCGGAGGGGCATCTAACCTTACAGGAAAACCTTGAGACCATTGTGGATGTAATGGGGGTGACCGGAAGCTGTTACATGCGGCTTTGGGCAGACAATTCCCCGAACAGTGGCGGAGGGGTAGACGGTCTTGGTAATTTCGTCGTTAAATCCATGGCTTTATACAGTTAAGACAGGGGTTAAATTTCTGTTTAAACGTCTTTAATTGTGTTTTTATTTCCGCTTTCTTTTAAAAATTTACCATAAAAAGTTTAATCAAAAAAAGAATGACATTCTTCCTGCAAAAAAATGTCATTCTTTTTGCTTGCTTACAGTACGAAAAAGTGTACTACCGACTAAAAAAGACAGTACTTGATTTCATGGAATTTTAGAGGTAATTTAG
>CAJUMD010000063.1 GCA_910587275.1 uncultured Kineothrix sp. | reverse complement strand
ATAACTAAAAATCCTTGAAAAATAAGGAAAAAAGACTTGACTAAATAGGGAGGAGAATTATGATACAATTATTGGACGGCGGCGCATACCTGGTGAACGGGACGGAGATTATTCCCGACGGAGCGCAGGCGGAGGAAGCGGTGAAGGGCAGAACCGGAAAGACGGTAAGCAGGGAAGAAGCCGCGAAGGAGACCATTGCATACGGTATCCTGAAAGAACATAATACTTCCGGCAGCATGGAAAAGCTGAAGATTAAGTTTGATAAACTGACTTCCCATGACATTACGTTTGTGGGTATCATCCAAACCGCACGCGCTTCGGGACTGGAGAAATTCCCGGTGCCTTATGTACTGACAAATTGTCATAATTCCCTTTGTGCGGTGGGCGGGACGATTAATGAAGATGACCATATGTTTGGTCTTACCTGTGCGAAGAAATACGGCGGCGTATACGTGCCGCCCCACCAGGCAGTGATTCACCAGTATGCGAGGGAAATGCTTGCCGGAGGGGGACGCATGATTCTCGGTTCTGATTCCCATACCCGCTACGGTGCACTTGGTACCATGGCAATGGGAGAGGGCGGACCGGAGCTCGTGAAGCAGTTGTTAAACCAGACCTATGATATCAACATGCCGGAGGTCGTGGGCGTATACCTGACAGGGGAACCGGTAAAAGGAGTGGGACCGCAGGATGTGGCGCTGGCGGTTATCGGCGCGGTGTTCGGCAACGGTTATGTAAAAAATAAGGTGATGGAGTTTGTGGGACCGGGTGTGGCGTCCTTAAGCGCGGATTTCCGCATTGGCATCGATGTCATGACCACGGAAACCACATGCTTATCTTCGGTTTGGAGAACAGACCGGGAAATTGAGGAATTTTATGATATCCATGGAAGAAAAGAGGATTATAAGGAGCTGAATCCGGGAGAAGTGGCATATTATGACGGAATGATTACCGTGGACTTAAGCAGCATCCGACCGATGATTGCAATGCCGTTCCATCCCAGTAATACGTATACCATAGAGGAATTAAATGCTAATTTGGACGATATCTTAAACGATGTGGAGAAACGGGCGGCGGTAAGCCTGGACGGCGCCGTGGAATTTACTTTGAAGAATAAGGTAAGGGACGGGAAATTTTATGTGGACCAGGGCATTATTGCGGGCTGTGCCGGCGGCGGGTTTGAAAATATCTGTGCGGCGGCGGATATCCTGAAAGGTTCCTATATCGGCTCCGACGGTTTTACCTTAAGCGTATACCCTGCTTCCATGCCGGTATATATGGAATTGGTGAAAAACGGCTGTGCGGCAGCGCTGATGGAAACCGGCGCAGTGCTTAAGACGGCATTCTGCGGTCCCTGCTTCGGCGCAGGGGATACGCCGGCGAACCATGCGTTCAGTATCCGCCATTCCACAAGGAACTTCCCTAACCGGGAAGGCTCGAAACTGCAAAACGGGCAGATATCTTCCGTGGCACTGATGGATGCCCGTTCCATTGCGGCGACCAGTGCGAATAAGGGCGTGCTGACACCGGCTACGGATTTTGACGGGACCATCGGAAAATATAAATATTATTTTGATTCCAGGATTTATGAAAACCGCGTCTTTGATTCCAAAGGACAGGCGGACCCGGAAGTGGAAATCCAGTTCGGACCAAACATTAAGGACTGGCCGAAGATGTGCGCGCTGCCGGAAAACCTGGTGCTGCAGGTGGTATCGGAAATCCATGATCCGGTGACGACGACGGATGAATTAATCCCTTCGGGTGAAACATCCTCTTACCGTTCCAACCCGCTGGGGCTGGCGGAATTTACCCTTTCCAGGAAGGACCCTGCGTATGTGGGGCGCGCTAAGGAGATACAGGAGGCGCAGACTGCCGTAATGGAAGGCAAATGTCCGTTGGAAGTTAAACCGGAATTAAAGCCGGTCATGGAAGCCATACAAAAAACCTATCCCGATGTGGGAGAAGGGAATGTGGGCTTTGGCTCCACCATTTTTGCAGTGAAGCCGGGGGACGGTTCGGCGAGGGAGCAGGCAGCTTCCTGCCAGAAGGTATTAGGAGGCTGGGCGAACATCGCCAACGAATATGCTACCAAGAGATACCGTTCCAACCTGATTAACTGGGGAATGCTTCCGTTTGTCATAAAGGAGAAGGACACGGAACTGCCGTTTGGCAATTTGGACTATATCTTCGTGCCGGACGTGCGTAAAGCCGTGGAGGAGAAAGCGGACAGTATCCGGGCATATGTGGCAGGCAGCGGCGGTTTGAAGGAGTTTACAATGACTTTGGGAGAACTGACCGATGAGGAAAGACAGATTATTTTGAAGGGATGCCTGATTAATTATAACCGGGTTTCCTGACGGAAGCAGGCAGCGGCAGGGGGAAGTTTACGGTTACGGCATTGAAATTGTGTGGAAATGAGGGTCTATATGGAAAAAATGGTTCGGAAAGGTTCGGTAGTTTACCGGTTGGCGGCATGGGTGTGCGTATGCGTGCTGGTTTTGGGCTGTGCAGGCTGCGGGGGGAGCGCGCAGCCCGTTCCGGGACAGGAAAGTGCCGGACGCGGTACGCAATATGGCGGGGAATGGGGGAATCCTGCATACAGGGAAGTGCCCCAGCCGTTTTCCGCAGAGCATGGAAACGGGGAAGCAAACGGATTGGAGCGGGTGGAGACGGCGGTTTTGGAGGAGGATATCGTCGCCTATCCCGTGGCGGCATCGGGAAAAGAAACCAATGCCGTATCACAGGAACAGACGCTGCAGCGTGATGCGGAGATGGAAGCGCTGAAAGCGGCGGTTACGGATATGGAAGCCGTGGAAGTGTATACCACCGCTACGGTGCGGGTGCGCAGGGCGCCTTCCATGGAAGCGGAAGTTTGGACGCTGGTGAAGCCGGGAACCGTATTTACCAAGAACGGGGAATCGGACGGATGGAGCCGTGTGGTGACGGAGGAAGGCACGTTTTACATTAAGTCGGAGTATGTCAGGGAAAAGATACCGCCTGCGGAGGGTAGCCATGTCATTGCCATTGATGCGGGACATCAGTCGAGGGCAAACACGGAGAAGGAGCCTGTAGGTCCCGGCGCCGGTGAGACAAAGATGAAGGTGACGGGCGGGACCAAAGGGGTTGCCACGGGTATTTATGAGTACGAACTGACGCTGGCAGTTTCGGAAAAACTGCGGGCGGAGCTGGAGAACAGGGGTTATCAGGTCTATATGGTAAGGGAAAGCCATGACGTGGACATCAGTAATGCAGAGCGTGCGCAGATGGCATATGATTCCGGTGCGGAAATCTTCGTGCGGATTCATGCCAACGGCTCGGAAAACAGCAAGGCAAACGGCGCCATGACCATCTGTCCCACACCCAAGAACCCTTATGTCGCCGGGCTGTATGCGGACAGCCAAAGACTTTCCGCATTGGTGTTGGACAGTCTGACGGCAAGTACGGGCTGTAAAAAAGAGCGGGTATGGGAGACGGATACCATGAGCGGTATAAACTGGAGTAAAATTCCGGTGACTATCGTGGAGATGGGATATATGACTAACCCGGAGGAAGACCGGAAAATGGCGGATGAGGATTACCGGCAGTTGATGGCATCGGGGATTGCGGACGGGATTGATGCTTATTTCGGCGGGCAATGAGCCAAATGCCGCGCCTGTACGGGCATTTTTCAAATCCGCTATAAAGTTATCGTATTCGTGTTCCGATATATGAAATACAGGGGCGGGTATCTTGGCCGGATGCCCGTACCTTGGAATTTTAGATCGTTTAACCACGGATGGTGTTTATGATGCGGCGGAGCCGCAGGATGGACACCATCTTTTTTGTGCACACGGGCTGCGTGCCGGTGGTATGCGGGTTCATGGCAGCAGTATCGTGCAGCATGTGCGGAAACGCGGACGGAGGAATCGGAAACCGTCATGCGGCGCGGTACACTCATGGGGATGGACCGGACAAAAATGGTTAAAGGAGGAAAGGAGTTCATATGCGGATCGGTTCTTCGGATATTGGGATGACGTCCATGAGGAGCTGCCATTCTTACATGGAAAGCAGTACGAGCATGATGGTGATGGTGGGGACGAAAGGGCTGTTGTCCGATCCAAAGCCGGACGGGGATATGGCAAATAATATTCTGGTCGGCGCGGAATTAAAGAAGAAGTATGAGGGAGAGCAGACCTACGAGGAAAAGAAAAACTCCCTGCAGGATAAGATGAATGAAATGAGTTCCAATTCACGGGTCGGAAGACTGCAGAAGCTGCAGAGCAAGCGGAATTCATTGAATGCGGTGCGGGAAAGCTGCGTGCAGTACTTAATCAAGATTTTCCTTGGGGAGCAGGAGCGCTTCCAGGGGGGATTCTCCTATGAAAATTTACAGCCCGTAACCAGTGACAGGGTGTTGGAAACGCTTTATTATGAAAAAGAAACCTATTATACGGAAAGCGAAAACACCTTTTTTTCCACGGAAGGAACCGTAAAGACCGCGGACGGGAAGGAAATACGGATTAACCTGGACGTGGAGATGGGCAGGCGTTTTTCCGCCTATTACAAGGAGCATTACGAGCAGGTGCGGGAGAGGATGCGGGATCCCCTGGTGATTAATCTGGAGGGGAACGTGGCAGGACTTACCGACCAGACGTTTTTCTTTGACATTGACGCGGACGGCAGTGAGGAGGAAATCTCCACGCTGGCAAAGGGCAGCGGCTATCTTGCCTTGGATAAAAACGGGGACGGCATCATCAATGACGGCAGTGAATTGTTCGGTGCGGAATCGGGAGACGGTTTTGCGGATTTGGCGGCATACGATTCCGACGGGAACGGCTGGATTGACGAAGGTGATGAAGTATGGGAAAAGCTGCTTATATGGATGAAGGACGAAAACGGGGAGGATAAATGCTATAAACTTGCCGGGAAAGGTGTGGGAGCCATTTATACCGGCAATGCATCCACGGAATTTTCCCTAAACGGAACGGACAATACGGTAAACGGGCGGATACGTAAGACAGGGATTTTCTTGTATGAGAACGGTTTGGCGGGTACCGTGCAGCATGTGGATGTGGCGGACCACGGACAGGGGACGGGGCGTTTCGAGGCGGTGAGCTGAAGGAAGCCGCAACAGGAAAACAAAAAGGAAAACGGGGGGTGAGAGGAAACAGAAATGTGGAAAATGCAGGCATAGAGTAAAGGTCCTGACACATACAATAGTGTGGGGGTGCCGCATGAGAAGAAAAGAAACCATAAAAAACGTCGTAAATTACAGAAGGATTGCGCTCAAAACCGGTTACCGGGATTTGGGGGCGGTTCTTCTGTTTCTTTTGTTTGTGCCCTATGTGGTGTCCTTCTTTTTCGGGAATACGGGACAGGGGGCAGTGGGGGAAGGGGAAGAAGCATCCGTGGCGGAAGAAGGGATGTTCCGGGAAGATGCCGGAAAGGCGGAATACATAGTTTACAATAAAACGCAGGCAGGGACCGAACGGATTCCTTTGGAAACCTATCTGACGGGATACCTGCCGGCAACGATTGACATGGATTATGAAATGGAAGCGTTAAAAGCACAGGCAGTCGTACTGCGTACGGAGCTGATGAAACTGGCGGAAGAAGACGGAAAGCATATCTATGTGGAAAGCGGGAATGTTCCGGTGGGGGAGGAGGCGTATGAGCGGAGTAAGGAGGCGGTAAGCAGTACCAGGGGGATGTTTCTGATGTATGAAGGGGAAATTGTTGCGGCGCCTTATTTTGCGGTAAGCGCGGGAGCGACGAGGAACGGGAACGAAGTATTCGGAAGCGGGGAATACGGATATTTAAAATCGGTGATGTGCGGAAGGGATTTTACGTCGGAGGATTATACGGGAAGCGTGCGGATGGGCAGGCATACGTTTTGGAAGCGGTTGGGGGAATTTATGCAGGATATGCAATATGAGGAGGAGAGGACGGCGCAGGAGCAACTGGTACTTACCAGGGACAGGGCAGGGTATGTGACGGAAGTGTCATTAAACGGTGTATGCCTGTCAGGGGAAGTATTCCGGGAAGCCTTCGGGTTAAAATCTTCCTGTTTTGAAATCGCGGAAGAAGGGAATACGGTGATTTTAAAGACAAAAGGCGTGGGACACGGGCTGGGGTTTTGCCAGTACGGAGCAAATGAGGCGGCGAAAAGGGGAAATGATTACATTGACATTTTAAACTATTTCTTTTCTGATACCGTCATAGAAAAAATCGGGGAATCCGGCTGAAAACTGAATAAAGAATCACAAACAGGTAAAACTATCGGTGAGGAATCAAAAAGAAGAACCCTGACATAAATCGGATTAGGAGGAATGAAAATGAGAAGAAGAAACAGGGAAGGAGTCAGGAAGGAAAGAATCATCATGACTCTCTCATCGGTATTTGTACTTGCGGCTTTAACAGCGACGGGATTGTTCATCCGTGGGAAAAACGAGGACAAGTCGGACGGTTATGTGGTGGATTTCAGCTCCATGGAGGAAAACGCGAAAGAACTGGCGCAGGGTGAAAATGCCGCGCCTGCCGGACAAAAAAAGGACATGCCGGAAACCATGGACAATGCGGTAACGTCGGATGATTTGGACTATGACCCTTACTACCAGGAAACAAATTCCGTAAATGTGGAAAATGAAGAAAATGCGGAAAACGGAGGAAAGCCGGAAGCGGATACGGATAACGGCAAGACGGAATCCGCAGACGGAAAAGAAAAGGGAATCAGGAAAGAAGATAAGGACAAGGAGAAAAATGAGAACGGCGAGGAAGGCATGATTGACGGAACGCAGGAATCTGCGGACAGCGGTGAGTCGGACAGTACGTTAGAGGAGGTGGCAGCCATGGAAGAAATGGAAGATACCATGGCAATCGCGACTTCCACGTCCATCCAGCCCGCATTGACTTTCGGTGACGGGGATACGCTTACCTGGCCCATCGTTGGCAACGTACTGATTAATTACAGCATGGATAAGACGGTTTATTTTCCCACGCTGGAACAGTATAAGTACAATCCGGCAATCATCATCGCGGCAGTGGAAGGGGAAACGATTACGGCGGCGGCAAACGGTAAGGTGAGCAGTATCATGAAAGACCGCGAACTCGGAAACGTGGTGGTTATGGAATTGGGCAACGGATATGAGCTGACTTACGGACAGTTAAAGGATATTACGGTGTCGGAGGGCGGATTTGTCAGTCAGGGTGAAATCATCGGCAGCGTGGCGGCTCCCACCAAGTATTTTTCGGTGGAAGGATGCAATGTATACTTTAAACTGACGAAAGACGGGGTACCGGTGAATCCCATGTCGAAGCTGAATTAAAAGTATGTGGGAACAGCGAAACAGCGGGAGCCGGAAATAAAACCGAAAGTGAAACCGTAGTAAGAAAGCCGGAGCGGATTGTGTTTCTTCCGGGGTATGGCGTACGAATCCCCCGGAAAAGCACGGTACGTTTCCGGCTTTTCCGGGGAATCAGGCGGAAAACCAAAAACGGGAACCAAAAACGGAGAACAAACACGGAAAACAGGCAGGAAATCAAAAAAGGAACCGGAAAATGGAGAAAGGATGCAGGATGGAAAGATATCTGGTACATGGCAGGATTCTGACAATGGCGGAGGCTGCGGACGGAAAAAAGGGAAGTTCCGGCGCCGGACGGGAAAAGGCGGAGTATAAGGACGGCTACGTGCATATCGTGGACGGAAAAATTGCCGGAATCGGGGAAATGGCAAAATGGCAGGCGCCTGAAGGGGCGGATGTGATGGACGTGGGCGGCAGGCTGGTCATGCCGGGAATCATCGAGGCGCATTGCCATATGGGGATTACGGAGGAAAAGAAAGGGATGGAGGGGGACGACTGCAACGAAAACGTGGAGCCGGTGACTCCCTTTTTGCGTGCCATAGATGCGGTGAACTCCATGGATGCGGCGTTTGACGATGCGGTGAGGGCAGGGATTACTTCCGCCATGATCGGACCCGGAAGCTCCAATGTGGTGGGCGGGCAGTTTGCTTTTGTGAAAACAAAGGGCAGGAGGATTGACGACCTGGTCGTGTTGGCGCCTGCGGCGATGAAAGTGGCTTTCGGGGAAAACCCGAAAGTGAATTATTCGGGACAGGGAAAAATGCCTGTAACGAGAATGGCAATTGCCGGACTGTTAAGGGAAGAACTGTTTCAGGCAAGAAAGTACTGGAAACAAAAAAAACGTCGGGAAGACGGGCAACAGGAGGAAACAGGATGGGAAGAAGATTTCCGTTATGAGTGCTGGATACCGGTTTTTGAGAAAAAAATTCCGTTGAAAGCCCATGTGCACCGTGTGGACGATATTTTTACGGCAATCCGTATTGCAAGAGAATTTGACCTGGAAATGACCCTGGATCATTGCAGCGAGGGGCATCTCGTGGCGGATGAACTGGCAAAAGAGGGATTCCCAGCCATTGTGGGACCGGATTTGTCCAGCAGGAGCAAGATAGAGGTACAGAATGTGGCGTTTAAGACAGCCGGTATCTTAAATGCGGCAGGGGTAAAAGTGGCAATCACCACGGACCATCCGGTATCGCTCATACAGTCCCTGCCCATCTGTGCCGGTTTCTGCGTAAAATCGGGGATGGACATGGATGCCGCCATGCGTGCCATTACGATTCACGCGGCACAAATCTGCAACGTAGCGGACCGGGTAGGCAGCCTGGAAGTCGGAAAGGATGCGGATATTGCGGTCTTTGAAGGAAATCCGCTGGAGGTATTTACGGAGACGTATTGTACGCTGATTAACGGAGAGGTGGTCTATATGCGCGGACAATAAAATCCGGACAGGCAGTCCCGCAGCAGCCGCCCGGAAAAACTCCCGTCCGTGCGCTCATCCGCCCACAAACCACATAAAACTGTTTACCGGAAACCGTATCTGCGTTATAATGGAAGTCACGCGGATAGTGGTTTCGGTAATCGGATATGGAAAAGGAACATAACATAGTATGTAACAGGTTTGTAACAGGACGGGAGGAGTCGGAAATGAAAGTAGTGGTATTGGCAGGGGGAATCAGTACGGAAAGGGATGTGTCCTTAAGTTCCGGAAAGATGATTTACAAGGCGCTAAAGGAAAACGGTCACCAGGCGGTTCTGCTGGATGTGTATTTGGGATATACCGGGGAAGATGCGGAGGGTATTTTCGGAAAAGAGGAAGACTGGAGCGGGGAAATCGCCGCCATTGGGGAGGAAAATCCCGATATCGAAGCGGTGAAGGCGCTGCGGGAAGACGGGGGGAGGAATTTCTTTGGACCGAACGTAATCACCATCTGTCAGGCGGCGGATGTGGTATTTATGGCATTGCACGGGGAAAACGGGGAGAACGGTAAGATACAGGCATGTTTTGACTTAATGGGCATCCGTTATACGGGAACGGATTATGTCAGCTCGGCGCTTTGCCTGGATAAGGGGTTGGCGAAAGAACTGATGGATTACCATGGTATTCCCACGCCAAAGGGCATCCGTCTGAAGAAAGGGGAAAACGACCCGAAGGCAGTGCCGTTTCCCTGCGTCGTGAAGTCCTGCAGCGGCGGTTCCAGCATCGGCGTCTGCATTGCCCACAACGAGGAGGAATACGGGCTTGCCCTGCAGGAAGGGTTCCGTTATGATAAGGAAGTGGTTATCGAGCAGTATATCAAAGGCAGGGAGTTTTCCGTGTGCGTGATGGACGGCAGGGCGCTGCCGGTTATTGAGATTGCCCCGGTGAACGGCTTTTACGATTATAAAAACAAATATCAGGCAGGCAGTACGGTGGAAACCTGTCCGGCACAGATTTCCGGCAGGAAAACGAAGGAAATGCAGCATTTGGCGGAGCGGGTCTTTCAGGTGTTACGGTTAAAAAGTTATGCGAGGATGGATTTCATGATGAATGAGGAGGGGGAAATCTTCTGTTTGGAAGCCAATACCCTTCCGGGAATGACACCCACGTCTCTGATTCCGCAGGAAGCCAGGGCGGAAGGCGTGGAATTCGGGGAATTGTGCGAGAAGATTATACAGACTGCCGTGAAAGGTTAGGAAAGAATGGATGAAAAATCTTACGTTGGAAAATATTGCGAAAGCCTGTAACGGAAAGCTGTATGAAGGGGGAACGGAGCGGAAACCCGGAATGAGCGCTCCAAAAAGCGGGGAAGGGGAAACGGTAAAGGGAGTGGTACTGGATTCCCGTAAGGTGGAGGAAGGATATCTGTTCGTTGCCACGGCGGGCGCCCGTGTGGACGGTCATTCCTTTATCCCCCAGGTATTGCGGAAAGGGGCGGCAGGGGTAGTCTGTGAGAAACTGCCGGATGCCGTGGACGGAAACGGATGCTTCATTCTGGTGGAAGACTCGTTTCAGGCGCTTAAGGATATTGCGGAATTTTATCGGGAACAGCTGTCCGTTACGGTGGTGGGCATTACAGGGAGTGTGGGGAAGACCAGCACGAAGGAGTTTGTCGCTTCGGTGCTTGCCGAAAAATATAAGGTGCTGAAGACGGAAGGAAATTTCAACAATGAAGTGGGTCTTCCGCTGACCGTCTTACAAATCCGGGACTGTCACCAGGTGGCAGTGGTGGAAATGGGCATCAGCGATTTCGGGGAAATGCACCGCTTAAGCAAAATCGCCAAACCGGATGTCTGTGTCCTGACCAACATCGGCCAGTGCCATCTGGAAAACCTGAAATCGAGGCAGGGCATTCTGAAGGCGAAAACGGAAATGTTTGATTTTATGAAAGAAGACGGTTTGGTCTGCTTAAACGGCGATGACGATATGCTGGCAACGGTAGCGGAAGTGAAAGGGAAGAAGCCGGTGACGTTCGGACGGGGGAAAGAAAACCGGGTGTATGCGGACGCGGTGGAAAATAAGGGGCTGTTCGGAAGCCGTATGGTCCTGCATGTGGACGGTACGGAGTTTACGGCAGACATTCCCCTGCCGGGGGAGCATATGGTATATAATGCGCTGGCGGCAGTCTGCGTGGGAAGCCTGCTCGGCATGACGGCGGAAGAAATGCGGGGAGGACTTGCCAATGTGAAAGCGGTTGGCGGCAGGAGCCATATCATCCGTTTGGCGGACCGGGTAGTCATCGACGACTGTTACAATGCCAATCCGGTATCCATGTGCGCCGCGTTGGATTTGCTGTGTACCGCACTGACAAGGAAAGTGGCGGTGCTGGGCGATATGTTTGAACTGGGCGAAAAGGAAAGGGAAATGCATTCCAAAGTAGGCGTTTATGCGGTGGAAAAAGGGGTTGACGTCCTCGTCTGCATCGGCGCTTTGGCGGAGGAAATGTACAAAGAAGCACAAAAGGCCGTAAGCGGTACGGGCAGCGGGACGCAGGTTCATTACTTTGCCGGAAAAGAAGGTTTTCTGGAAAAGCAGGGGGATATCCTGCAGGCAGGCGATACCATATTGGTGAAAGCATCCCACGGTATGGCATTTGAGGAAGTGATACAGGTTTTGGGGCAGTAAGAAAGCGGGAGATTGTGATGGGGAAAAGAACAGTACAGGCAGCCGGCAGCCATGGAAAAACGGGAAGATGGGAAAAGAAGGAAAAAGAAGAAGGTTTTTTGGAGCCGGCATGGGAGCAGATGACGGAAATTTACCTTTGGATTATGCTGGCGGTTTATCCCCTGTTCATGGGGCGCGGATATGAGGAACTTGTTTATAAGAAGTGGATGCTGTTTTTATATGCATCCCTTGCGTTTGTTCTGGTAAGTCTGGTATGCGGGACGGCAATCTTTTTCCGGAACAGGCAATCTGCCAAAAAACGGAGGATGGCAGGGCGGCAGGCGGAAAACGGAAGGAGCGCCGGAATTTTAGGGGGATTCGGAAGCGGCACGGACGGGTGGATGGCGGCAGACTGGTTTGCCGCAGTTTACCTGATTGCCGTTTTGGTTTCCTATGTGGGCGCCATAGACCGCAAGGCGGCATTTTGGGGCGTGGATACGTGGTATATGGGGCTGGTGTCGCAGGTTTTGTTTATCGGGATATATTTCGGTGTTTCCAGGGGATATTCCGGATTGAAATACCTGCGGGTATTGGCGGCGTCCGTATGGGGGATTGTGGGCGGCATTGTGGTATTACAGCGCTTTGGCCTGGATGTGGCGCATTTGTACCAGGGTTTCGGGGAAGAAGTGAAACTGGATTTTGTTACCACGCTTGGTCAGGTGACATGGTCATCCAGCTATCTCAGCATTCTTCTGGCAGCGGGAATGGGAATCTATTTTCTGACGGAAACAAAGCGGTGGAAAGTTTTTTGGGGATGCTGCATGGGACTTGGATTTGCGGTGGAGATGCTTTTAAACAGCGACAGCGGCATCATTGCGGTGTTTGCGGCGTTTATGGTAATGCTTTGGCTGGCAGTGGGCAACGGAAAGCGTCTGCTTGCCCTGACGGAAACCGTGATGGCGGCGCTTTTAGCGGCTGCCGTGGTGGGAATCCTGGAACGTATCTTCGGGGAACGGATGGTGCCGATCGACGCGGTATATTTAAAGGCGGCACAGAGCGGCGCAGTGTATGTGCTGTTGGCTGCGGTTGTGGTTTTTTACCTGGCAGTAAGGAAAGTTTGGGTACATAAGGACGGTGCGGTGCGGGAAGCCGCGGGGAAAAAGGCGGTTAAAATAATCCGGGGAATTTACGTGGCATGTGTCTGCCTTGGGATTGCGGGTGTGGCAGTTCTGTTCTTTCTGCATGGGAAGGGATATTTCGCCGGATCCACCACGGAAAATTATTTCCGGTTTACCATATGGTGGGGGAACAGCAGGGGATTTATATGGCGTACCGGGGCTGCGGTGTTTGCGGATTTTAACCTGTGGAGGAAACTGTTCGGCTGCGGACCGGACTGTTTTACTCCGTATGCTTACCGGCTGATGGGGGATGCGATTAACGGGTTTTGGCATAACCAGCTTGTGCCGAACGTGCACAATGAGTGGTTTAACGGGCTTATTAATTATGGAATTGTGGGCGGTACGGCTTATTTGGGGATTTTCGTGTCGGCGGCATACGGGCTGATGAAAACGGCATGGGAGAGAGGAAGCGCGGTGGTGTTCGGCATCGGGCTGGCCTCTGCCGCATACATAGCGCATAATGTACTTTGCTACCAGCAGGTAATCGGGACACCGTTAATGTTTCTCCTGCTGGGGATTGGAGTGGCGAAGGTCAGGAAGGAATCCTGGGAGTGAGTGACGGATAGAGCGTGTTGAAACGGATAAACGTTTCAAACACGCTCCAGTTCTTTATTTTTAAAATATGTCTGTTTGATTAGCTCCTGTACATGCGCTCCTACGAATTTGCGTTCCGCTTTGGGTATGTCTTTGATGTAAATCGGTTTGCAGTACTCCAAAACCACATGGGCTTTGCGGATTTTCGGAAGGTGGTCTTCAAAAATACCGGCTGAGTTGTTCAGGCACATAGGGACAATGGGGCATCCTGATTTTTCCGCGATTTTAAAACTGCCCTCATGGAACGGGAGGAAAGTGTCGGGGACTTTGTTCCTGGTACCCTCCGGGAAAATACAGATGGAAATGCCTGATTTTACTTTGTCAATCGCTTCGAGGATGGTTTTCATCCCTTCCTTGATGTCGTTACGGTTTAAAAACAGGCAGTGGAGGTTTTTCATCCAGTTTACCAAAAGCGGATACCGCAGCATCTCCTTTTTGGCAATGTAGCCGGTAGGTCTCGGAACCCTTGTGTAAGTTAAAAGGATGTCGAAATAGCTCCGATGGTTTCCGACATACAGCACAGGGGTATCCTTCGGGACATTTTCCTCGCCGATAACGGTTAAGGAAACGCCGGAAAACCAAAGGCAGACACGGAATGCCCAGTTGACGATGGCAAGGGAACTCCTGTTTCTGAGCTCCATGTTAAATTTTCCGATGATCCATTCCGCAATCAGGAGCGGGATGCTGAATACGAGAAACAGTATGACAAAAGATGCAACACAAAGAAAACGAATCATTTTTCGGGTATCCTTTCCGGGACAGGACGGAACATGCATAGTCCGGTACGCCGCCTTTATTTGGTATAAATACCATTATATAAAAATTTATCATGGATTACCACTATAATTTTTCCTAAATATACGGAAATGGTATAATTTGGCATGGACAGGAGGTTTTTGCGCCCGACCCGATACAAATTTTTCCATATGGAATATTTACGGGAAAAGGCAAATAAAATAGGTAGAAAAGGGAGAGGATATACTGGTATACCGAAATGGAAAAAAGGCGTATTTTATTCGGCATGATACTTGCGGCCGTCATAGCCTGCCTGACGGGATGCAGTGGGAAGACGAAAGACGGAAATGAGAAAATTAAGGATATTGAGTTTACGGTGCTGGGAGAAGAAAATGTACCGGAGGAATTGAAGCAAATCATAGAGGAAAAGAAGGAAAAGGAATTTAAAGTCACATACCAGGACGGTGATTTCCTGTATATATGCATAGGCTACGGAAAGCAGGAAACGGGCGGATACAGTATTACCGTCAATGAAATGTACCTGACTGCCAACGCGATTTACGTGGATACGAACCTGATTGGACCGGACCCGGAAAACCGGGAACTGTACCATGCGCAGGAAAAAGACGGGGCGTCCTATCCCTATGTGGTATTGAAGATGCAGTATTTGGATAAGTCGGTAGTTTTTGACTGAAATAGTCAATAAAGCCGCCGCAGGAACGGAACATGGTTCATTGCCTGCGGGAATGGAATTGGAATAAAGAAATCCCGCAGCCTCCGGCACGGATGCGGACGGTTGCGGGAAGTTCTGATGACTGTTGTTTGGGGCGGCAGCGGTACGGTTCCGTGTGTCTGCCGTCACAGTTTACGGATGGTACGGTTGAATACAAATTGCTTTTGGGTATTGAGCAACGCCGCCAAATAACAGAAGGAGCTGCTGGACATAATCATGGATTTGCATTGGCTCATAAGCTGCAAATCCCGGTAATTTTGCCCGCCCATGTTTCCTTCCACGAAAAAGGTATGGCGGAAACGGTTGAATCCCA
Source organism: uncultured Kineothrix sp. (assembly GCA_910587275.1). Taxonomy (GTDB): domain Bacteria; phylum Bacillota; class Clostridia; order Lachnospirales; family Lachnospiraceae; genus Kineothrix. Next base: position 3,693 of record CAJUMD010000063.1, on the reverse strand, counting down.
GCGCTTCCCGGTTTTCCCTGCACCACCCGATATCGTCCGAGAAAACGAAAAGGGAACCCTGGTCCGAACGCAGGCTGATAAATTCATCAATGAAACGGCGGTACTGTTCCAGGGGAAACGCCCAGCCGAGGGTTACGAAGTCCCCACGCCGGACATGGATGGATATGGAATCGGAATTTAAGATTTTATCCATGTAATCCCTGTTGTGTTCTTCCGTTATCGGGGGAAAGCAAAATTCCTGCCGGAAAGTATCCTGGAAACGGTCAAACCAAAGATGGTTCAGCCAGTATCCGTGAAAATAAATATCCTCCGGGATATCCAATATCTGCGGAAGGTATTCGTTCCATGGGAGACAGCTTACCGTTCCGTCAAATGGGTTAAAAGATTTGTAGCCTTCCCCTTCGGACAGGAGGAGGAAAGGAATGCCGTTATCGGAAAGAATCTGGGGGACGCTTTTCCCTTTCCGTTTTTCGTCCAAAATAAACGCCCATACTTCCTCATCAAAACATTCGCTTAACATATGGGGTTTTATGCCGAATACCCTCCCCAGCTCATAGCCGTTATGGACGGTGTTCAGGGCAAAATAAGAATCATCCAGATACATGGTTTCGTTTGGATGGGATAATTCATAATATCTTGCAAAAATATACTGGAACGCCTGGTTTCCAAGCCCGCCGTTCAGAAATTGTATTTTCATTGGTTTGGTATTTTCCTTTTCTGATCCTCTTTTTTGGATGGTTTTCCTGATTTTTTCATTATATAAAAAACGCAGTGGCAGTGCAAGTAAAAAAACGGTTAATTTTTCCCGGTATGGTGAGGGGTTCCTGATTGAACCCCCATGCAATTTGTGGTACAATTTGGAAAATATATGGATTGGGGGCGAACGTATGCTGCTAATAAAGTCGGGCTATGTCATAGACCCGCGCAGCGGGGATGAGGGCGTAAAGGATATCCTTGTGGACGGCGGGAAAATCGTCAGGATGGAAGAAGGAATCGGGGAAGATACTTTGCGGGAAAGCATAAAGGGAAATCTGCAGGTCATTGATGCGGCAGGGAAAACCGTGGCTCCGGGGCTGGTGGACGTGCATGTGCATTTCAGGGATCCGGGATTTACGCATAAGGAGGATATCCGCAGCGGCGCAAAAGCGGCGGCACGGGGCGGCTTTACCACAGTGGTGCTGATGGCGAACACGAAGCCGCCGGTGGATACGGTGGAGACGCTGGAATATGTGCTGGGGAAAGGTGCGGAAACGGGAATCCATGTGGAGAGCTGCGGGAACATTACCGTCGGAATGAAGGGGCAGGAACTGACGGATATGGAAGCGCTGGCAAAAGCCGGGGCGGCGGGCTTTACCGATGACGGTATCCCGCTGCTTGGGGAGGACGTGGTGAAAGCAGCAATGACGGAAGCGGCAAGGCTTGGCGTTCCGCTTAGTTTTCATGAGGAAAATCCGGCGTTTATCCAAAACAACGGCATAAATGCGGGAAAGGCATCGGCGTATTACGGCATCGGCGGTTCGGACAGGCAGGCGGAAATTACCATGGTGGACCGTGACCTGACGCTTGCGGAAGAAACCGGCGCGGACATTTCCATACAGCATATCAGCACGAAAGAAGCGGTGGAGCTGGTGCGGCAGGCAAAGAAGAAAAACCCGCATATCCATGCGGAAGCCACACCCCACCATTTCACTCTGACGGAAGAAGCGGTAATTGCCCACGGGACGCTTGCAAAGATGAATCCCCCGCTGCGGGAGGAAGCGGACCGGCTGGCAATTATCGAAGGGCTGCGGGACGGGACGATAGACATGATTGCCACCGACCACGCGCCACACGCCGCAGGGGAGAAGGAAAAGCCCCTGACGGAAGCCCCAAGCGGGATTATCGGGCTGGAAACCGCCCTTTCTTTGGGGGTCCGTGAACTGGTGGACAAAGGATACCTGACCATGTGCGGACTGCTGCGGCTCATGGCATGGCAGCCGGCATGTTTTTACCGTTTGGATGCCGGGTATCTGGCGGTGGACGGACCGGCGGATATAGTTATTTTTGACAGGAACCGGACATGGATTGCCGGGAATTACCGTTCAAAATCCTGCAATTCGCCGTTTACCGGAATGGAGCTTCCGGCGGCGGTGTGTTATACCGTTTGCGGCGGAAGAATAATTTATTCCCGCGAGCAACGAGCCAAGTAGCCGCACTCGTGCGGATATTTGGCGACTGCCGCGAGGGTCAAATACCCCGCTGCTCTGCAGCGCTGCAAGTTTGATACCCCGTTGCTTGCAGCGGGGTCTTTGATTCCAGCGGGCAATGAGCCAAGTAGCCGCACTCGTTAAAAAAGCAGACGGCATATTCGATGATTCTATCAGGAAAGGACAGGGATCTCATGGAACAAAACATGGAACAGAAGAAGAAAATAAAAACAAAAGTGCTATCCCAAACGGAGATTGCGGACGGGATTTATGATATGTGGATTGATACGGATTTGGCGGAAACGGCGAAAGCGGGGCAGTTTATCGGTGTTTATCCACATAATGAAAGTACGCTCCTGCCGCGCCCCATCAGTATATGCGAGGCGGACCGGAAGAAGGGAAGACTGCGGATCGTGTACCGCGTGGCAGGGAAGGGGACGGAGGAACTGTCCGTTTACCATGCGGGCAGGAACATCCGTATCCTGGGGAACCTCGGAAACGGTTTTCCGCTGGAAGCGGCGGAAGGAAAAAGGGTGTTCCTGATGGGAGGGGGTATCGGCATTCCACCCATGCTGCAACTGGCAAAAAGCCTGAAAGAAGAAGGGAAGGCGAAAGAGGTGACGGTGATTGCGGGATACCGCAACCGCCAGCTTTTCTTAAAGGATGATTTGGAAAATTATGCAAAAGTATATGTGGCGACCGAGGACGGAAGTGCGGGGACAAAGGGAACCGTGATGGATGCCATTGCGCAAAACGGGCTTGGGGCGGATGTTATCATGGCATGCGGACCGATGCCCATGCTGCGTGCGGTGAAACGGTATGCCGAAAAAGAAGGGATTGCGGCATACCTGTCGCTGGAAGAACGGATGGCATGCGGCGTGGGCGCCTGCCTTGGGTGCGTATGCAAAACGGTTAAAAAGGATGCGCATTCCCATGTGAATAATGCGCGTATCTGTACGGACGGTCCGGTCTTCCCGGCGGAAGACGTGGATATTTAGGAGGAAGCGTTTGAACGGAAAATATGCGGGAAAATAGGGAGGATCAGGATGAATACAAAAGTTAGGATAGCGGGCGTGGAATTCAAGAATCCGGTGATGACGGCATCGGGAACCTTCGGTTCCGGAATGGAATATGCCGGATTTGTGGACTTAAACCGGCTGGGGGCAGTAGTGACAAAGGGTGTGGCAAATGTTCCGTGGGAGGGCAACCCGACGCCCCGTATTGCGGAGACGTACGGCGGAATGCTCAATGCCATCGGTCTGCAGAATCCGGGCATTGACGTGTTCATCGAAAGGGACATTCCTTTCCTGAAAAAATATGACACGAAAATCATTGCCAACGTCTGCGGGAAGACGGTGGAAGATTATCTGGAAGTGGTGGAAAAGCTGGGGGATACGGAAGTGGATATGCTGGAAATCAACGTATCCTGTCCCAATGTCAAGGAGGGCGCCATTGCCTTTGGGCAGAAGGCGGACAGTCTGTATGACATTACCGCCGCGGGGAAGAA
>CAJUMD010000062.1 GCA_910587275.1 uncultured Kineothrix sp. | reverse complement strand
TGGCGGCATATCCCCGACTTACCGGATCGCGCTTGAAAAGGATTCGCCCGTCATCATATGGGATTTCCACTCCCTGCTCGTCATGGTGCAGATGTGTTTTTCTTTCATGCTCACGGATAAGGACAGTGATATGCGTATGTGCAAGCACTGTAAAAAAGCCTTTGTTGCAAGCCGGAAGGGGAATGAGTTTTGCAGCCAGAAGTGCAAGAACCAGTTTAATGTCTACAAATCAAGGGAAAAGAAGAAAGGAAACAAAAGAGATGATTGAAAACAGGAATGTAAATATCATAACCGATGCGGACGGTAAAAAGCTGGTCTTGATTAACGATATCCGTTTCAAGGCAAAAGTGCGGGATGACTGGACGGCTGTCGAAGAATACCTGAAAGAGTATATCGGGGATTTTTACGAAATTGAGGAAACTTCTGAAAAAATATATATTTCGGCAGATTTTCCCGATGAATACGCAAGTTCAGAAAGCCGTATCGCCTTAAAAGGCGCTGTCGCAAGGGCTAAGGCAAATGCTTCACAGGCTGTTCCTGAACTTATAAGAATAGCCACCAATCCAAAACATGAGGCAAACCGGAAAGAAAAACACAAAACAGATGCGGTATATGGATGGTATCGCTACAACATCAGATTTGCATTGCCCGTATATGATGACAAAACAGGGAAAATAGCAAGACATAATATTTATTCAGCAAGTATGCTTGTCCGTCATGCGAATGATGGCAGGAAGTATCTGTATGATATTCTGGCAATAAAAAAAGAAACGAGCAGCCCGCTTGAGTGAAAACACTGTACGGTAAAAACCCATTTCTTATTGTTAATAATAAGCCATTTCTTCCGTCCTGTCAATCCCCGATTTTGATTTTTTCAATTCACCTTTTTTTATTTTTCTGTAACAGTTCAGCCTAAAATGTTATGCTCCTGGCTTTTACTGGTTATCAAAAAAATATAATGCCGTAACATAACATTTCTTTTTACTCTACCCAGCACGGGAGGGAGTTTTTTGGGGGACTGCGGCAGCGGGATTGCCTGTCCCGGGTTTTCCGTGCTTCGTTTCCGGCGGGAGTTTCTTAGCAGAATGCGGAAACCTAAGGGAAACCGTGCAAGGATGCACGGTTTAGCCCGATTCGGCATGGATGCCGATAGAGGGCGACCGCAGCCAGTGATAACCTTCCCCATTCTGCTTAGAAACCCCCAGCCGGAAAAAGCGCACGAAAAACCGGAACAGGCAATCCCGCTGCCGCAGTCCCCCAAAAAACTCCCTCCCGTGCGTCCGCCCATCAACATAACTTTTCAGGCTGAACTGTCACATTTTTCTATCCCATCCGTTTTCCCGTATCTGCGTTCCAAGTCCTTTGCCATACACAATGATTCCGGCATATCCGTATATGGAGCGTAATTGGGAATTACCTGAAAACCCAATTTTTTATATACGGCACAGGATTCCGCCAATAACTCGCCGGTTTCAAGAAGCATTCTTTGATATCCAAGTTCCACGGCCCATTCCATTAACAGGGTAACAAGTTCACTTCCGATACCTCTCCCCTGGTATTGCGTATGTACAAACACTCTCTTTAATTCCACATTTTCATCGTCATATCTTCTGATTGCGCCGCCGCCAATCGCCTGGTTATCTTCATAAACGACAATTGCTTCTTTTATTCCATCCAGCTGGTTATATTTTTGGTATTTCTCTCTTTTTATCTTCTTCCCAACACGTCTATCCAAATCCATATCAAGAAGTCTGCAATTTTCCATAAAATCCTTGTCTTTGCCATCGGTTCTTTTAAAATGTCTCATTTTCATACCTACTTTTCAAAATAATCCCCAAAGTATCCCGTTTCACTTTGGATTTCCTTTCCCGCCGCATTCGCGGCAGTCGCCAAATATCCGCACGAGTGCGGCTACTTGGCTCGTTGCCCGCGGGATAAAACAGGCTCGTTGCCAGTTTCTTCCGTATCTCCACCGGATGCAGACAGCAGTAATCCTTTCCGTATTCAAACACACCCTAACGCAAATACCATACAATTTTTTTGTTCATCTTGCGGTAAGATTCCCAATCCTCTTTTTTCACCTGAATCCCTGCTTTTCCGGTCAGGTACTGCAGAAGTGCAAATATCTCCTGCGCCGTCTTTCCCGTTTCCTGCCGGAACCAGCAATCCGTCACCGATACAATTTCATGTGCCGCCACATTACGCACGGCGCTTTCCACGGCATTAATCTCTTTGACTTTCTGCACCAAAATCCGGTCATTGCTTCTGCCCTGGATAATCTTGGCGATATGATGCGAATAAACCGGTCCTTCCTTAAACCCTCCTGCATATTCCGCATCCAAAAGCTCCAGCAGCCCCGCACGTTTCAATTTCCCTCTGTTCCAGTACATGACACCGTCTTTTTTCCGTTCCGTGCAGCATTCTTCCAAAGCAATCCCACATTCACTTTTCAGAATGTTTTCCAATAAATCCACCACCAGCGGGGTAATCCCCCTGATAAAATCCGCATATTCCTGCTTTTCAATTTTCATGTGAAGTACAAGCGCATATTCAAAAATCTTCCTTTTATTACCTTCTTTTACCGGAAAGATATCATATGACCTCCCTGCCATGAGCTTACTGATTTCGTTCCCCTGCAATTTCACCCTGGCGTCCGCAATCCGGAGCAGCCGGTAAGCATCCTCCGGAATTTCCTCCCTGACTTCGGATGCCATGGATAAAGCCGCCGTATAATCATATGCCATTACATGTTTCTTAACCGTATCCACCTGAAACATTTTCATCAGGTTCAAACATTCCACTTCGGAACAACGGTTCGGCGCATCCTCCTCATTATCCTGGTTTAATTCCCAATATAATTCCCCGTCATAGGATTCCCTGTCTTCATGTTCCGCGTTCATTTTCCGCTGCGGCGTGGATACCTGAATGGGCTTAAAACGGTACTCCGCCAGTGTCGCCATCACTAACAAAGCGCTTTTCATGGCAGGCGTCCCCGATGCCATGTTTAAAAGCAGCTCGTCCCCTGCCTTCATCTCCTTTTCCATCTTACGTATTTCCTCCCGGAAATCCCGGTAAAACACATCGTATTGCTGCACTTCCGTCAGGTCGTCACGTACAATCAGTTCCACTTTGAATGTATGGTTCAGATGCCTGCCCAGCCGTCCGATGGCATCCAGATATCGGTTATCTTTCCTATGGTATTCCATCATTTCATGGGATAAATACAGATATACCATATCAGGACGGTAATGTCTGCAGATATGGAGCATGGAACCGTCCCTGAAGTATTTCACCGGATCGGTTCCCCCCACAGGACTGAATAATAGTTTTCTTCCCATCCTTTTCTCCTTTGTCTTCCCTTGCTCAAATAACGATAATATCTTCGTCTTCTTTTTCGGCTTTCTTTCCAAACGATACTACCTGACCCTTGCCTATGATCTTATAGACTCTTATGCTGTCCTCCTGTGAAACATATGCCGGCAACCGCTCCAAAAGCTCTTTATATTTTTTCTTCGTAATCAATGCCTCAAAAGCTGATTTCTGTATCCGGAATCCATATCCCAATGCTTCTATTGCTTTCACCAGTAAATCTGCCTGCAGTGCGATTCCACGCCGAAAGCTCACTGCATAATCCACATATCCCAAATACCTTACTTCCGTTTGAAACTTTTTCTCTAGTTTTGACAGATAAGTCCTGATTCCATCTCTTGTCAGGAAACATCCGGGTTCTTCCGCATCCAAAATAAAATCCCCTTTTTTCATCTCGTGCCCGTTTATCATTCCCATCACGGTAGCATCCACAATGACCGCCCTCCACTCCTCCATCATATCGCTCGCCAATGTCGGATGCCGTTCCCTGTCCCTGTGCAGAAAACCAAAGTACGGATTTAATCCCTTCGCTTCTATCTTTCCATATACCTCATTCATCAGCACGGAATATCCCAAACTAATCATAGAATTAAATTCATCACACGGCGGGCGCTTATTCCGCCCATGAAAACGAAAATCAGGTTCCACCAGCATGGATAATCCGTCAAAATATGCCTTTGCTCCCTGCCCTTCATATCCCATCAATTCTGGGATGTTTTGGCAATGCGGTATTTTCTCTCTGCATATATGAAGCATTTTCAGAGATTCGCCTACCGGAATGTTTCTGCTTTTTTCATATCTTCTCAACACTACCGCCTGATTTTTTAATTTTGCACTTATAATATTTTGGGCAAGCTGCAATGCAAATTCAGACTCATACAGCGCACACTGCATTCTCTGCCTTTCCGCATTAATATGCCCCGTGGACTGCAGCCTTCCAAAATAACTTCCTCCTTTTGAAAAATAAGAAACCGGAATTCCACGCTTTAAGCATTCCTGCACGCATTGCGTCGTCATCTGTGCATGTCCCAAAATAGTAATACCTTCCAAAGTCTCTATCGGCACCATCTTTTTCATGCCATCGGAATATTTCACAAAACACCTGTTTGCCTCCACTCCGATCGTGGCTTTATTTTCGTTTATGAACAAAAGACTCATGAACAACCTTCTTTCCGTACCGGCAGCAATTGCATTTCTTACAAATCAACTACTTCCATCCCCTACCGAAGTATTTTAATACCTGGTTAATTATAACAGATGAAACACATTTTAGGAAGGCGGAATTTCTATCTCCTTCAGAACTCTAGAGCGTATTTGAAAATTGCTTTCTGGCAGATGTGCGTCACAATCTATGGAAGATAAAATCATCTTACAGATAGATTTGCCAAATGAAGGACGTATAGCGGGCTATGTAACCTGAATTTGGCGCAAATATCACACAAAGTGGTGAAACGACACGTCGCAGTGCAGATGTCAGGAATGAATTTTCAAACACGCTCAATCCAATCCAAAAGGAAGGTTGCCTCATATCCAGGTATTCCAGTCCCTAATTGTGTTCTACAACAGGAAGCATAAAAAGTAAGATAATGTTTCCGTCCCCTACCGGGGCATTCATATCCCTAATTGTCTGCCGCCCTTTTCTGTTGTGCTGGGGCTGTTTAGTTTCCGTCCCCTACCGGGGCATTCATATCCCTAATCCTATCTCCCACACCCCGCCAGCCAAGCCCTTTCCAGACAGCTTTTGCGTGGGAAACATTTTTTCTTTGCATTTTTTACTCAATTCCATGCAAAAAACCGTCCCAACACCCGTATTTTCAAGGTGCGCGGGAAAATCTCCGTTTTTCATAGTTCTAACCGCTTCCTTTTTTCACATACCATAGACCAAACCAAAAAACATATTTCTTACCGCAACAATCAACACTCATGTTTTAAGTAACGGGGCATCAAACTTGCAGTGCTGCAGGCAGCAAAACATTGACACTGCGGCAATCGCCAGATATCCGCAAAAGTTTCAATACGCTTTGATACTCTCAATCCTGCACATTCCCATCTGAAGCGTCTTTCCCTGATATTTGGTACATTTCATGGTATGGGGGGATGCCCCGTACTCCCTGTCCCGGTCATGCTTATGTACTTTGGGAACCCTTGTCTTTTCGAAAATCTTCTGTGTCAGCCTTATCCCTTCCTGCCTGCCGTATAACGGGTAAATCACGGTCTTAGATACAAATCCGCATCCTCCTCCGCATAACACATAATTGGCCTTTGGCTTTTCCGCCGAAGCAAAAGCAGCGGCAAAATTGCGGTAATAACTTTCCATAAATGCCCTCACCGCTTCCATTAACAGCGTCCCCGATAATTTACAGATGCCGGTATCCACGGTAAGCGTAAAGCGGATTTCCGTTCCCGGTTTGATGCATTCCCTCAAAATGGGAAGCCGCCGTTCCGTCCCGTTGGTATGCAAATCGACCTTTTGGCACAAAACCAAATCATCCACGGACAACGGCTCGCTGTCACTAACCGCCAATCCCTGAAGAAGATCATTCACTGCATCGCCAGGCTTCGTCCCCTCCCTGTTTAAGAGCCGGTATGCAGTGTTTTCCACACTGCAAATATCCCTCTTTAAATAGCTCACCCGGCTCGTACCGGTATCCGCATTTCTTTTTAACTCCTGCCTCTCCCTTTGGTATTTCTCCGGATGCTTCCCGATATCCGCTCCAAGCAGCACGGTACGGAACATGCCTTTTAAAGAACTTCCCGGAAGGTACGGCTTCCCATAGGCATCCTTTATACACTCCAAAACCTGCAGCCTGCCGGCTCCCTTTTCCATCACCGCATCCCCGCAGTCCAGCGTATACTTAAGAAACGGGCACACTTCGTCCATCCCTATCTTTTGCTTTTTCAGCCAAAGGGTCAGATCCATGCTCCTGTTTTCCAGCAGATAATCTTCAAAAGCGGCTTCTTTCTTACGCTTTGCCAGTTCCCCGTACAATCTTTGGATATCGGGAATTCCAACCAGCCCCCGGTTTAAGAACACATATTCCTTTTTCCCTATCTCCCTTCCGCTTCCGACAAATACCGGACCAACCGTACGCAGCACCACGCGGTAACTTTTCAGATACTGTTTCATGCGTCCACCTCCATCAGCATGGGTTTGGCGTACCGGTATACCGGATGGGCGCCGCCCGGTCCCGACACATCATAAATATCGCCCTGATACCTTACTCCGAAACAGGAGCCCGCCTTCAGGACATACAAATCCCGTTTCCGCCTCTGTTCCGGCGCATAATTCTCCGACGCCACGAAACCGCTTCTTTTACACAATATATACTCTGCCCCTTCCAAAACCTTGTCCAGTTCACACTCTTTTGGCAGGGATACTGACAAAGACATATACCTTCTGCCGTCTCCCTGAAGCCTTCCGCGGATATCTTCCGGGAGTTTGCCGAAAAGCAGCCGGAACCTGCCAAGCCCGGCAGACCGCCTCCCCCCTATTCCACTGAAAGACAGCCTTGCAAACAGTTCCTCGACAAACGCAAACGCATCCGTCTCCCGGTATCCCACAATCACATACAGACCGTTTCCCGGATGGAAATAATAAGTACCGAGCCGGTAAGGCTTCGTTTCTTCTCCGTTGCGGACACATGCAGATACTTTCATTTCAAAACGGCCAAGCATACCGGAATCCGGCGCATTCAGCACATCATACGCCCCATCCAGATATACGTCAAGCATTTCCATCGGAATATATTTCAGTTTGCGGTATGCTTTCTTTATCACGGAATCCCCGGCATATTCCCCCGTTTCCACCCGCTTCATCGGTCTTGGGAGATAATAAGAATCCTTCCTGTACGGAAAAGCATCCGACAACTGCAGCGTCCCTTCCTTTGCATACCGGTAAAGGCGTAGAAGCGCATCGCTTCCCATGTGCAGCGCTTCCTGGCACAACGCGGAGAAAACGGTATCCGCACAGCACGCATACTCGCCGTCCTCCAAATCCTTCCTGCCGAAATGAACCGCACCCGGAAATTCCAGCTTAAATATCTTATAGTCCATGCTTTCCACTCCCTCTAACATCCGGCTGCATCCCGGAGGATACCGTTACACTCTGCCAAGATTTCATCCGCCACACTGCCGACCACTGCTTCCGCTTTCAAATCATGGAATATTACCTTCCCGTATCCCCTGGAGCCGTTTCCGCCCAGGTAATCGTACTGTACCAACCGGAACCCTTCCGCCAAAACGGACATATCCTCCAGGATTTCCTTTTCCTTCCCGTCTTCTGCCTCGTACATGATATCCATTCCGAACAGAGATCCCCGGATGACCCGTTCAATCTGCCTCGGATTCGCCACGGCGGTCGCCCTGTTAATGGTATTTTCAAATTTGATTTCCGTCAGGCTCTGCAGCCCCTGCCCCCTTAATTCATCTTCATTCATAAGGAACATATCCGACACCAGCACCCGGCTTCTCCTTACCGGAACTCCCTTGGCACAGCCAAACAGCCTTGTCAGGCAAGGCGCATCATCGTCCGGTTTCTTCGCCAGTTCCGTATTATACTCCTTTGCCAGCAGCGCCCGCATCTTCCCCTTTAAGGAACTTCCCGGCACCATCGGCAGATTGGTCCTGGTATCTTTTACTACCGGGGCATCCACCGCACCGATCGCCGCAAAGGCGGATGAACCGCCGATATGCATACCTGTTTTCACTTCCATGGTTCCCGTAATCCGAATCTTTGCGTACATTCTATTCCCTCCTAATTGTCCCTGCCGCCGTAATATCTGTGGAATGCCACCAACGCTTCCATGTACCGGTGAAATAACAGGTATTGTTTCCTGCTGCCGTTTATACCCTTTAACAATTCCATAACCCCCGCTTCTTCCACCAAATCCTTCACTGCCGGTTCCCTTCCCGCCTCATACAAAAACCTCACGCGCAGGTATTCAATCCTGGAACAAATTTCCCCATCCAGCGTCTCCTCCTGCCGGTTTATTATCACGTTATAAATATCGGCGGCCATAGCCAAAAGGTTGCGCAGCTTTGAAGTAGTCACCATCGGAACCGTGCGTCCGTTCCTGTCCTTTTTGTCTTTTAGCTTTATAATCACCTGTTCCGCCGTATCCACATAGTTTTGCTCATTCACCCGCATCTTCCGTTTCCTCCTTCTCCCTCGTCAGGTAAGCATACAGACTGATTGCCGTTTTTAACTGCCGGCAGTCCTCTCCGCTTTTCATCCACCGGTACATCTTCGAAGAAAACTCCGCATAAGCCCCTTTCTGTTCCGGTGCGGCATCTTTCCCCGGCTCAAGGCGGGACAGAAGATACACAAATCTGGCAAAATTTATTTTCTCGTCCCGGTTGCGGAGCAGTTCCAGAAGACGGTACAGGAGATTCTGTCCCCTCTCCTCGGAAATTCCGAAAAATCGGGAAACTGCCCGGAATTTCTCCCCCAACACATATTGCTCCAATTCCTGCCAGCCGTAGGTACCGTCGCTGACTGTTTTCCTCCCGCCGGTTCCGTCTTCCACCGTGTGGTACTGCCCGTCTTCCAACAGAGTCACCGCATTTTTACCGGGCAGGGCCTTGGACGCATCCTCCATGGCAGCCACTTCCCCGGCAATGGCTCGGATGGGATATCCCGCTTCATAAATGCCGATTCCCGCGGAAACCGTCAGCGTTCCCTGGGTATATCTTGCAAACGCCCGTTTGATATCCACCGCCAGTTCCACTACGTCATTCCATGCCCCCACAATAAACACATCGTCGCCCCCCGAATAGCAGATTGACGCATTCCGGGGATGTCCCGTCTTTCCGTTTATACCGTAAGAACCCTCCGCCAATATATGGTTGATATGGAATTTAAAAAATAAGGAAAGCTGGCGTGAAAGGGTCGCCGTCCTCGACAGGGTCACATACCGGTTTTGGTTTTCCGTGTTCTCAAAGCCGGACACAAAGGCATGTCCCAAATTGTCCACATCCGCGCGCAATACGCCAATCCGCCCGATTCCGTCCGCCTCATCCGCAAATTCCCGGAAAGTCTTACCCGACGTATAGTCACCGACCCACAGTTTCGTTGTCATATGCCTGCCGGTATACATCTTGTTTTTCCCGTATGCCCGTACGAAACGGCCGTCCTCCCGCATTTTCCTCTCCAGCGATTCCCTGCTGTCCGCCGTCAGGTAATACCCTCCGGGAAGCGGAAGCGCATCCCCGCCCTGTTCCTGCGTAACCGTAAAAAAATCATCATACAGAATGTTTTTGGAAAACCGTTCGATTGCCCTGCACACCGGACACAGCCCGTTATCATCCACTTCCGAAATCTTCCGGCATACTTTGCACTCCCTCGTATCCGTTTCGTAAGCCGCTGCATTCAGCCTGCGGATATCATCCGCCGAATACCTGTGGTTCTTTCTTCTAGATATCTCATCTCCAATCTGCCGGAACAAATGCGCATAACTCCCCTGCGGTATATTTTTCAAATCATCCGCACTGCATAATGCGCTGCCCCATGCCACATACAGTGAAATCTGGAACGTCTCCGTCAGCCAGCGGTTCAGCCTGCACATATAATCCCCTGCCGTCCTTTTTGCCTGTTCCGTACCCGGCAGCAGGATATAACAGTGCCCGCCGCCCGAATAGACCAGGTTCGCCCTCGACAGATGCAGTTCCTCCAACAAACCGTCAATGATATGCTCCATCATGATTTCCAAATAAAAAGAGCGGGCGCGCAGGGTTTTTAACGCATTTTCACCGGAAATCGTGTATATAAAATCCTGGATTCCCGATATGTCCATGGAAAACAGAAGGAAAACTTTCTCGCCGTAAAAATCCGCCCCTTTTTCAAACAGCTTTTTTCTGTAATCGGTCACACCCTTTTCCTGCAGGTATCCGAAAATACATCCTGCCGCAGCGGCAGTCAGCTTCATATGGTCATATAAGGAAATATCCGCCATCTCCCCCCTTGCCGTGGAAGACGGCACATAAGAAAGCTCCGCTTCCAATACTTCCAGCAGGGAATTCACATATTCTCCCGTCCAATCAAGCCCTTTCAGGTTTTCCGCCAAATGCCCCTTTATTTTCGCATAAAACCGTCCGTCAAATTTTCTCCCCTCCGCCCCCGGATTATTGATTCCTTCTTCCGGATTCAATGTTTTCGGCTCATAATACATTTCTTCCCGGTTCCCGTTTAAAATATTGAATACGCTCTGCAAAGGCATGGACATTTCAAAGCCTGTATCCTCCGAATCTTTTTTCCTCCGGTCTGCCGCCGCTGCAATATTGTCCGCCATATATATGATATACGCCAAAGAATCCCTGTCGATACCGGCACTGCGCAGTGCATCCGCATGATGATACCTGACACTTTCCAGTACATCCCGGTCTTCCATATGTACCTCATCCTTCAGGAATTCGTAACCGATTTGGCTGTGTTTTTTCCGTTCCCCGCCCTGACGGTATATCACCTTGCCGATGTCATGGAGCATCCCCCCCAATATTATCTTAACCTCCCTGTCAGTCATCTTTCCTTCTCCCTTCCCTTAGAGCAGCTTAGAGCAATTTTCAAACACGCTCCAGCTTCAATCCTCCCATCCCCATCGCCGTCTTAATACCCAGTCCCGCATACTCGCCAAACCTTGCCAATAATCTGGCATATCTCGCCATGGTCTGTGTCCCCCCGACCTTAACGGTGATTTCCCCTTTAAAAGAAGGAATTTTCACACCCTCCAAAGGAAAAAACGTGCTGTGCAGACGGTACCGCACCACGCTGCTATGCACCACCAACTGTTCCAGCGTCTCCCCGTCATACATCTCCATTTCCGCCGAAGCAGCGCTGTACTTATTCATAAGGCTTTGGTAAATATACCGCATATCCGGGAAAATCTGATACCTGCCATTGCTTTTAAACGCCGTTGGCGTCAGAAATTCCAGATTCAGGATTCCGCTGCACGGACCGGAATAAAATTCTTCCAGCAATTCCTGCTTACCGGTTGTTTTCAGTTCCTTGGCGCATATCCCTATCTCCCAGCCCTTTTTCTCTATTACAAAATGAGTGAACGTTCCGTCCAATAACGGGGGAATAATTTCCTGATAAGCCTCCTGCGTAAAAGTCTTTACGACCCACTCTTTCCGCTCTTTGGCCAATAGATACTGACTGTACGGTTTTAGCCCCTGCTCATGCAGTTTTTCCGCATAAGCAGGAGCTAACCGCTGCATTAAGACACCTTGCATATTTGATGACTGACAATACCCGAAATCCGTTCCTCCGGTTTCGAGTTTCATCCGCAGTTCCGCTAACATATGGCAAAATTCCTCTTTTCCTTTGTTTTTCCGCCACGCGCTCCTACATCCGGTCCGGCGCCGAAAATCCCAGCACGCCGATACAGTTTTCCAGCACATCCCGCGTCAGCGCCAGCAGGGCAATCCAACCCTCTTTTTTCGCTTGGTCCTCCTCGGTCAGAATCTTCGTCTCATGGTAAAAACGGTTAAACGCGTTGGCAAGGTCATAAATATAGGAGCATACTTTATGGGGCGCGGTTTCCGCATAAGCGCCCTCCATCATGGCGTTAAAGCCCGCAAGCTGCAACATCAGGCTCTTTTCCGATTCGCCGGACGCAGGCTGCAGCGCCGCTTCTTCCGCTTTTTCCCCTGTCTTTTCATACTTGCCAAGGATGGATTTCATGCGGGCGATGGTATATAAAATATACGGTCCCGTATCCCCTTCCGAAGACGTAAAGCGGTCGATGTCAAAAATATAATCCTTGGATGCCTGGTTGGACAAATCCCCGTATTTCACCGCCGACAGCGCCACAGTCTTCGCCGTTTCCCCTGCTTCCCCTTCCGGCATGGTACGGTTTTCCTGGCTCATAATCTTGCGGTACATCTCCTCGTTGATTTCCTCCAACAGCGATTCCAAGCGCATCACGCCGCCCGCCCTTGTCTTAAAGGGCTTGCCGTCCTTCCCGTTCATCGTACCGAAGCCTAAGAACTTTAACTCCGTTTCCGGCCGCACCAGTCCCGTCTTCCTTGCGCAGCGGAACACCTGTTCAAAATACAGTTCCTGCCGCTTGTCCACCACGTAAATGATTTCGTCGGGATTGATTTTGTCCATACGGTCCATAATGGTGGCAAGGTCCGTGGTGTTATACAGGGAAGCGCCGTCCGATTTTAAAATCATGCAGGGCGGCACTTCTTTCGTGTCCGTTTCTTCCTTTACGTCCACCACCAAAGCGCCCTCGCTCAGATAAGCGTAACCGCCCTTTTTCATCTCCTCCACCATCGCCGGAATCAAATCATGGACATCCGATTCCCCTTTCCATAAATCGAATTCCACGTTCAGGTTCTTATAATTCTTCTTAAGGTCTGCCACCGACACATCCATGATATGGTTCCAAAGGGCGCGGTACCCCCTTACGCCGCTCTGGAGTTTGAATGTGGCGTCCATTGCCTTTTCCTTGTATGCGGCGTCCTCCTTGGACTTCGCGCTCGCCGTGGGATAAATCTCCTCTAACTCCGATATGGTAAAAGGCGCCTCCGCCGGATATTCCCCTTCATAATTTTCCTCAAAATAAAGAAGGTCCGGCTGCCGTTCCCGCAGTTCCGTAATGATTAACCCCATCTGAAGCCCCCAGTCTCCCAAATGGATATCCCCGGTTACCTCATGCCCCGCATAACGGGCAATGCGCTTTACGCTCTCCCCGATAATCGCGGAACGCAGATGCCCCACGTGCAGCGGTTTCGCCACATTGGGACCGCCGTAATCGATTACAATCTTTTTAGGACGTTCCGGCATTTCCAACCCGAATTTTTCCGCCCGCGCCATGCGCTCCAAATAGTCTCTTACAAACGCGGGATTCAGTTTTAAATTCAAAAAGCCCGGATTCACCGCCGCCGCTTCCGCAAATACTTTGCTGTCCCCCAGCGCGTTTACCACGTCCTGTGCAATCGCCATCGGCGCTTTCTTATACTGCTTTGCCCCCGCCATGGCGCCGTT
Organism: uncultured Kineothrix sp.; assembly: GCA_910587275.1. Classification (GTDB taxonomy): domain Bacteria; phylum Bacillota; class Clostridia; order Lachnospirales; family Lachnospiraceae; genus Kineothrix. The sequence goes on along the minus strand of CAJUMD010000062.1, from coordinate 5,604 downwards.
ACACTGGTATTCGCACAAATCCGGACGGTTGGACGGCGTCACCTTTCCCAATCCTCCGTCATATCCTGCTGCCGTAAACGCCTGCTTCATCTCCTCCGATACCAAATCCAAAAGTTTTTCCATAAATTCTCCTTTCTCGTAACTATCCAGCCTTCGGCTTCCTGGAGCCCTGGAATACACACACCCGCAGTAGTCCTGGCGGTACAGCCCGAACTGCCCGGACAGCTCCACGGAACGTTTATAGCCGTCCTTTTTCTTAAAATCCGAAGGCAGGAAAGCCACCCCGTATTTTCCTGCCAGTTCTTCCCCGATTTCATTTAACTTCCCCGCGTTCTTAAGCGGGCTGATGGTCAGCGTCGTGGTAAAAAAACCGTAGCCCCCCTGTGCCGCAAGCTGCGCCGTCTTCTCTAGCCGCAGACGGTAACAGGCAAAGCACCGCTGCCCCCCTTCCGGACAGTCCTCCATACCTTTTGCCGCCGCGAAAAAACACGCGGGTTCATAATCCCCCTCGATGACCTGAATCCTCCGTGCCGCAGCCGTGGACTGCATCCCTTCCAGGCAATGCGTCTCCACCTGGCGGTTGTATTCCGCTATCAGGCGTTTCTGTTCTTCCACCCTTTTGCGGTATTCCGCATCCTCCGTAATATTCGGATTATAGTAAAATACGGTCAGGTCAAAATATTCCCTCAGATATTCCATGACATAACTGCTGCACGGGGCGCAGCAACTGTGCAGCAGGACACTCCTGTTGGATGTGTGCCCGGCATCCAGCCCCGTTATGAGCCGTTCCAGCTCTTTCGCGTAATTCCTGTTATTGCTTCCCACGCCGTTTTCCTTCCCTTTTTCATCCGCTGCCGCTTTCCTTCAATCTGCCCCATTTGACAGCCCATATCCCATTATCCTGCGGAATTCTTTCGCCCACTCCTTCGTGTTGAAGAAAATAATGCATCCCTGAAAGCCGTCGGAAGACACCCAAAGACGTTTTTCTGCCTGCTCCGTTTCCAACACGCCATTCATAAAATCCACCCCTTTCACATAATCCAATGCTCCGTCTCCTGTTTATTCTGTTTATTATAATGAAGCGATATCCACCAGCGTCAGTTTCCCCTCCCCGCCCACATGTTCCAGACTGGTCAGCAGGGCTTTCGCGGTATCCAGCGACGTTAAACAGTTCACGCCAGTTTCGATTGCCGTCCGGCGGATGAGGAAACCGTCCCTGGACTTGTCGCGTCCCTGTGTTGGCGTGTCGATTACCAAATCTATCTTATGGCCTAAAATCAAATCCATCACCGTCGGCGACTCCTGCCTGATCTTGTTTACCTTACGGACACGGACACCGGCCTCCTTTAAGGCATTTGCCGTACTTCTCGTGGCATAGATGGTGTATCCCAGTTTCTCAAAGCGCCTGCCGATTTCAATGGCTTCCCCTTTGTCCGCATCCTTTACAGTGATAATCATCTGACGGAACTTCGGCAGGTTCACGCCTGCCCCAAGGAATGCCTTGTACAGCGCCTCATGAAAGGTTTTGGAAATGCCCAGGCATTCACCTGTGGACTTCATTTCCGGTCCTAAACTGATTTCCGCCCCACGTATTTTCTCAAAGGAAAATACCGGCATCTTAACGGCAACATATCCGGCTTCCTTTTGCAGCCCCGGTTCATACCCAAGCTCCCGGATGGATTTGCCGATAATGACCTCCGTCGCCAAATCCACTATGGGAATCCCCGTCACCTTACTGATATAAGGTACCGTACGGGACGAACGGGGATTGACCTCGATAACGTAAACGTCCTCTCCCACCGCAATGAACTGGATGTTAATCAATCCTATGACATGCAGCGCTTTCGCCAGCCTTGCCGTATAATCCGCAATGGTTTCCTTCACTTTCCCGCTGATGGTCTGCGCCGGATACACCGAAATACTGTCGCCGGAATGAACACCCGCCCGTTCAATATGCTCCATAATACCCGGAATCAGGATATCCGTGCCGTCGCAGACCGCATCCACTTCGATTTCCTTTCCCTGCAGATACTTATCCACCAAAATCGGATGATCCTGCGCAATCCGATTGATAATTTCCATAAATTCTTCCACTTCCCCGTCGGAAATGGCAATCTGCATCCCCTGGCCGCCCAGCACATAAGACGGACGCACTAACACCGGATAGCCCAAACGGTTCGCCACCGCCTTCGCTTCCTCCGCCGTATAAACCGTACCGCCCGAAGGTCTCGGAATCCCGCACTGCTCCAAAATGGCGTCGAACCGCTCCCTGTCTTCCGCCGCGTCCACGTTTTCCGCACTGGTGCCGAGAATGGGGACGCCCATCTTCATCAGGCTTTCCGTCAGCTTAATCGCGGTCTGTCCGCCAAACTGTACCACCGCCCCGTCCGGTTTTTCGATGTTGACGATATTCTCCACGTCCTCCGGCGTCAATGGTTCAAAATAAAGTTTATCTGCAATATCAAAATCCGTACTTACCGTCTCCGGGTTGTTATTGACGATAATGGTTTCATAACCCGCTTTGGCAAACGCCCAGGTGGCATGTACGGAACAATAGTCAAACTCAATCCCCTGCCCGATACGGATGGGACCGGAACCGAGCACCAGCACCTTTTTGGGCGGATGCGTCTCCACCGCCTCGCTTTCACTGCCGAAGCAGGAATAATAATAGGGCGTATTTGCCTCAAATTCCGCCGCGCAGGTATCCACCATCTTAAACGCCGCCGTAATGCCGTTTTCATAACGCATCGTACGAATCTCCCCTTGCGTCTTTCCGGTGAGCCTGCCGATAACCTGATCCGGGTATTCCATACGTTTCGCTTCTTTTAACAGCTCCACGGTAAGCGGTCCTGCCTGTAACGCCTGTTCCATTTCCACCAATACCGCAATCTTATCGATGAACCAGCGGTCAATCATGGTGATTTCATGGATGCTTTCCATATCCATACCTTTGCGCAGGGCTTCCGCAATGACATAAATTCTTTGGTCGTCCACTTTTTTCATCCGCTCTGCCAGTTCTTCCACGGACAGTTTGGAAAAATCATAACTTAACAGGCAGTCCACATGCTGTTCCAGGGAGCGGATTGCCTTCATGAGCGCCCCTTCAAAATTCGTACAGATGCTCATAACTTCGCCGGTAGCTTTCATCTGTGTGGTAAGGGTACGTTTTGCCGTAATAAATTTATCGAAAGGGAGTCTCGGAATCTTCACCACGCAGTAATCCAGCGCCGGTTCAAAGCTGGCATAGGTTTTGCCCGTAATGGCATTTTTAATTTCATCCAGCGTATATCCAAGCGCAATCTTTGCCGCCACCTTTGCAATCGGGTATCCCGTTGCCTTGGATGCCAGGGCGGAAGAACGGCTGACACGGGGATTGACTTCTATGACGCAGTATTCAAAGCTGTCGGGATGCAGCGCAAACTGTACGTTGCACCCTCCCGTAATCTCCAGTTCATTGATGATGTTCAGGGCGGAACTGCGCAGCATCTGGTATTCCTTATCCATCAGCGTCTGGGACGGAGCCACGACGATGCTGTCGCCGGTATGCACGCCCACGGGGTCGATGTTTTCCATGTTGCAGACGGTAATGCAGTTTCCCGCACTGTCGCGCATCACTTCGTACTCGATTTCCTTCCAGCCGGCAATGCAGCGTTCCACCAATACCTGCCCCACACGGGAAAGGCGCAGCCCGTTTTCCAGTATCTCCTCCAGTTCCGTTTGGTTATGGGCGATGCCGCCGCCGGAACCGCCCAGGGTGTATGCGGGACGCAGCACCACCGGATAACCGATTTTTGCCGCAAACGCCACACCGTCCGGTATGTTTTCCACCACAAGGGAAGCCGCGCACGGTTCGCCGATTTTCTCCATCGTTTCCTTAAATTCCAGCCGATCTTCCGCCTTTTTTATGGTTTTCGCCGTCGTACCGAGCAATGTCACGTTATGCTTTTCCAAAAAACCGGATTCATCCAGTTCCATGCCAAGGTTTAGTCCCGCCTGTCCCCCCAGCGTGGGAAGTACGCTGTCCGGTTTCTCCTTTTCAATAATCTGTTCCAGCACCTTTGCCGTCAAAGGCTCGATATATACTTTATCCGCAATATCCCTGTCCGTCATAATGGTGGCAGGATTGGAATTCACCAGCACCACTTCGATTCCTTCCTCTTTCAGGGAACGGCACGCCTGTGTGCCCGCATAGTCAAACTCCGCCGCCTGCCCGATAACGATGGGACCGGAGCCGATAACCAGTACTTTTTTAACGTTCGGATTCTTTGGCATTGCTTACCTCATTTCTGCGCTGCTTGTTTGCGCCCCTAATTTCTTATCCGTTCCTGCTTTCCTTCTTCCGTCCTAATTCTTTCCCCTGCGGTTCATACTGTCAATAAACCGGTCAAACAGGTAGGCGGAATCCTGGGGACCCGGACATGCCTCCGGATGGAACTGCACCGTAAAAATATCTTTCCCCGTATAGGAAAGTCCTTCGTTGGTTCCGTCGTTCACGTTGCAGAATGCCGGCACCGCCACACGGGAATCCAGCCGGTCCGTATCCACCACATAGCCATGGTTTTGGGAAGATATATACACCTTTCCGGTTGCCAGGTCCTTCACCGGATGGTTGCCCCCTCGGTGTCCGTATTTCATCTTATGGGTATCCGCCCCCGCGGCAAGCGCCATCAATTGATGCCCCAAACAAATGGCAAATATGGGGACATCCGTTTCATACAGTTTTCTTATTTCCTCAATAACGGAACCGCACTCCTTCGGGTCGCCGGGACCGTTGCTTAACATAATGCCGTCCGGCGCATCCGCAAGGATTTCCCCCGCCGGGGTAAGTGCCGGATACACTGTCACGCTGCAGCCCCTTTTCCTCAGGGAATCCGCAATGTTGTCCTTCGCCCCAAGGTCCAAAAGCGCCACCCGCAGCCCTGTGCCGTTTTGCCCGTCCCCGTCCGCATTTGCTTCCAGCCGGTATTTGTGCGTGCATGTCACTTTCTCCACCACATGACCGGTGTTATATGCCTTCAGGCGGGGAAGCACCTCCTCCGGCCGGTAAGCGGCATCCGTCGTAATCATACCGTTCATCGTACCCTTTTCCCGGAGAATCTTGGTCAGCGCCCGCGTATCGATACCGGCAATGCCGGGTACGCCATACTCCTCCAGAAATTCCTGTATCGTCAGGTCGGTACGGAAATTGCTTGCCGTCCTCGACAGCTCCCTTACGATAAAACCGTCCACCCACGGTCTGCGCGATTCCATGTCCTCCCTGCATACCCCGTAATTACCGATTAAGGGATATGTCATACAGACAGCCTGTCCCGCATAGGAAGGATCCGTCAGCACTTCCGGGTACCCTGCCATGGACGTATTAAACACGATTTCGCTGATGACTTCCCTGTCGGCGCCGATATGCGTTCCCGTAAAAACGGTGCCGTCCTCCAAAATTAAAAATGCCTGCATTTTCCTCACCGCCATCCTCTCTCTATTTTAATCCAAATTGGTTTATTATACCACAATCCGTCGGCATGCTTCAATATCTGCGGAGTAAGTTCTTAAAAAATCAGTAACAGTTCAGCCTTCCGGTCAGACTAACGGGTATTGCACCGGCTAAAA
>CAJUMD010000061.1 GCA_910587275.1 uncultured Kineothrix sp. | reverse complement strand
AAATGCGGTAAAAGTCGATAAAATCAAGTGTTTTAAACCTAATCAGCAGACACTACTTATGTATTTTGCAAAACCGTGTGCAAGCCGGTTATTCGGTTTTCCCTCATCCATGGTACGCATCAGGATTTCATTTTTCACCCTGTAATACTTTTCCAGCTTCCGGAACCTCGGTACCTGTGTGGTTTTAAAATGCGTAATGAGTTTTGTCAGGAATTCCGGTTCCATTACCTGTTCTTTTGAAAACTGGTACATAACGTCCCCCTACAGTCCAAGTTTTTTCTTGCTGCCGATCCGTGCCTTCTTCTTCCCTTTTACGTCGCCGTTTACCATTTCCACGAATCCCGTCAGTGCATCCTCCCCGTCGTCATGGTCATTTTTCCCTTTCCGCTGGAACTTCTTAACGTGTTCCGCGAATTTCGGCCACCTCTGCTCCCAGTCCTCCGGCATGATGACCTGCTCCATGACGTTGGTCGCATTGGTAAGGATGCGCGGTTTTTTTGGACGGCTTTGGTAAAACCATGTCACGCTGCATTTATGGCATTTCAGCTGTTTCAGTTCATGGATGACGTTGCGGGCAAACCCCCGCCCGCCGTTGTTGCTCTCGATCAGTGCCTCCCTGACCCCTGCCAGCTGCAGGCGCCTTGCCGTCTCCGGCTCCGTCACTTCCATCCCTTCATCCGTGTAGTAAACATCCGTTACGTAACCGTACCTGCCAATGACGCCCCCCGATATGCAGCAGAGGAAATCATCCCCCTCGTCCGCCGTGTCCGTGTAACTGATCACACGCTCGAACCGGCTGCCGTCCACGGCATCATAGGTCTTAAACGTCCCATACAGGGCACCTTTTTTATCAACGGGCACCTGCATGTAGTTTGCCCCCCAGATTTCCCCGTCCAGGGTTTCCCTCTTGTTCTGCAGGTCTTCCGTCGGATACAGGTCTTCACAGGTACTGGTCCCCTGCGGGCTGTCCTCCGTCAGTGCCGGTATCTTCAGTTCGTGGCACTGCCCCGGGAACTTTTCCATTACACGCCCTGCCAGGTCATCCGTGGCCCAGCGCGTCAGGACAATGATGCACAGTGCCCCCGGCAGCATGCGGGAGGAAAGCGTGTTTTTGAAGAAATTCCAGTGTTTTTCCTTAACCGCGTCATTTACTGCCTCCTCCGCGGATTTTATGGGGTCGTCAATAATGATGATGTTCCCCCTCATGCCCGTCAGGGTCCCGTCAAACGATGTCGCCAGGTAGCTTGTGTAACTGCCTTCCAGGCTCCATTTCATCACGGAACTGTCCCCGTATTTTATTTTCAGGCCGGGGAAAAAGCTGCGGGTCACATAACTTTCCTCCCCCGGCGTTTCTTCTTCCTGGATCATCTCCTTTGCCGTCCTGGAAAATTCGGGGGCAATGATTCCATTGTAAGAAACGGTTATCACTTTATTTTTCACGTCCTGCCCGTAACACCAGTTGACAAAATTTGCCAGTGTATAGGATTTCCCGAAGCCGGGCGGCAGGTTTATAATAAGGTATTTCACCGGCCTACCCGTCTCTGTATTCAGCAGCTTTTTCTCATAAGCCTTCTGGAGCGTACCGCACAGGATATCCTGATATTCCCTTTCTTTTTTATAAAAGTCGGGCTTACGGAGATTGCAGAAAATCCTGAGGTCCCTCCGGCCGGCTTCAATATTCCTTTTCCTTACTGCCTCCGGGGAATCCGGACCGCTATTATTTGCTTTTCTGAACTCCCTTGCAAACTCCCTTGCATCCATGTCAGTACCTTTCCGAACTTAATATCCGTACGGCAACATCATGTTCCCGCCTCATGGTTTCCGCTGTCACCGGGCCGTCCGCCGTGCGGCATCCCCTGTTGGTCCTGTCCCATTCCCGCCGGTACCGGCGTCTTTTTTCCTCCTGCCGTTTTTCCCGGTACCTTTTTTCCTCCGCGTACCCTGCACATCCCTGCAGATGCGCGGAAACATATTTCCTCGTGCGCCCTACTGCCGGACATATGTCGTTTATCTTCCTGTGTTCCTTAAAAAACAGCGTCTCCGCCTGTATCTTCCAGCCTTCTTTTTCCTGTCCCATGTGCATCAACCTCCAGGGATACATTTCTGTCGGATTCCCTGCGGGCATGAACATGGATACATGCTTCCGCAGGAACCATGTTTAAAACCGCTTTAAACGGCTTAAATTCCCTTTAATTTATTTTTCCCGGACATTTCCCCGTTTTCCATCAAAAATGCCTGAAAACACGAAACAGCGTTTACTGCATTTTCTGCATTTCCTTTTCCGTTTCATCCGCCAGCTGCATGAGTGCATCCGCGATCTCCGGATGCCCCTCTGCGATTTCCGCAAAAACCTTGTCTTTTAACATTTCCATTGCCACATGTACCGCGCCGCGCTCCTTCCGTGACTGGAGCTTCAGTTTTTCATTGCTTACCTGCGCCCTCTGCAGTGATGCTATGGATTTCGCCATCTTCCCGCGCTCCTCCGCATCCATCCGGTCATCCACCAGCGCCTCCATGATCAGCTGGCTTGCCAGCAGGTTGTTTGCCTCATGCAGTTCGGTGGTTGGGCGGTCGGCATTGTCCTCGGCAAGCAGCTTGGCAAATTCCTTGGCAATCCTGACAGACTCAAAACGTTTTAAAAATTTCTGTCCGTACCGCCCGATAGAGGAATAATGGATATCTTCCCCCTGCCCTTTCAGGTAATCCGATATGCCTTCATAAGTTTCCCCCGAAAGAAGCCTTTCCTCCACTTCCCTTTTTAATTCCGGCGGCAGTTTGTCCACCTTGCTGTGGCTCCTGTTCTGCTCCATGCTCAGCCTCCCACGCCTTCCGCGGTCCCGTTCCCTTCCAGCACATCCATGCCCTCCGGCGTGATTCTTGCAATAGTCCGTTGAATGCCAAGCGTCCTGTTGCTGGCATCCTGCAGTTCCACCAGTTTCTTTCCCTGCAGGTAATACAGCTGCTCGGTTACCTGCTGCTCGGTCAGGTCATACCCGCTTTTACGCAGCACTGCCTGCAGCACCTTCCCGTCCGCACCCAGCGGGATGCTCTGCCGGCATATCTCCAGCATTTCCCGCCTTACCATTTCCTTTTCCGCCAGTTCCACAAGCCTATTCATCCATCACCACTCCTATGTCTTTTTCATCCCCTTCCGCCAGGTTCACCCCCCTGGGGGTGAGCCATATCAGGGAATTCATGTAATTGTCTTTGTCATACACCAGTTTCACGTACTCCTTCTGTGCCCCGGTAAGGTAATAAACGGCTTTCCTTATTTCCCTGTCCGAGTTGTAGCCGTTATATGACAAAAGCTGCTTTAAGTTCGAGACTGTTATGTCATCCCCGTAACAGGCATACAGTTTCCCGATGATGTTTCCCCGGAGTGCCTTTGCCTTTGCCACTTCCACCTTATCCACCGTGCCGTCCCCCCTGTTCCATCCGGTCTATCCGGTCATCTATCCTGCCGATGTCCATCTGGATGCCCTGCATGGAGCGGGAGATGTCCGCCATGGTGTTCGTGATCCGCTCAAGGTTCGCCATCAGTATGCCCTCCCGTTTTTCCGCTTCCTTCCGGATAACCGATTCCCTTTTTGCGGCCTCGTCCTGGATCAGTGCCTCCCTCTGCTGCGCGGCCGCCAGCAGGACGTTTTCCCTTTCCTTTGCGGCCCGCTCAATGTCCTCCGTTCGTTTCTGCGCCTTGTCATATTCCTTTTGGATTGACTGCTGCCGTTTTTCATCCTGTTTTATGAAATACTGGACGAAAACCACCAGAAGGACGGGGGTTATCCCTATGTCTATGATGTATTTAACCAGCTCCGCCATTCCCATTTCCTTCCTCCCGTGTCCCGCACGTTTCCCCTTCCGGCGGCTGCCCCGCAAGGTACATGCTGATTCCGGCACTTGTCACGGTTGCCAGTATGAGCAGCCATACCACCAGCTTAATCCGGCCTTTCTGCATCCGCTGTTTCATCCGTCTTCCCCCTGACCACACGTTCCGCCAGCTGTTTCGCTGCTGCCTTCTGTGCATAATCCGCCTTTATTTCCGGAAGCACGGATTCAATCCGGTTTTTTACATAGCCTTCCAGGTCCCCGATGCATTCCATCAGCACTGTCTGCAGTTCCGGCCTTAACTGCCCGATGATTTCCCCGCATGCGGTTTCCGCCACCCGGCACAGGTCCCCATAACCCGCTTTCCCGTCCTTCACCTTTTTCCGCAGTTCCGATGCAACGCTTCCTTCCAGTTTTCCCACCGTGGCCCTTGCCACTGCTTCCAGGATCCTGTCCGCGCCTTCAAAGGCCACGGACATAACCTGACGCTCCGCCGCGGCCGCTTCCGCCTTTTTCTTCCTTAATTCCTCACGCAGCACCCTTGCACCGCTTTCCACAAGGTACGTGATAAGCGACAGCCCTGCTGCCGTGACCAGTCCCACCAGCCAGTTTTCCATCTTTTTTCCCTCTTTCCTTTCAACCGTAAAATAAAAAATACCAGTTGTGGTTTCCCACACTGGTATTTTAATACATCCACACACACGCTGTCTTTTTTACAAAACTCTTTATCATGCGGGGAATCAGATATTGTAATCGGCAAAACTCATCTGCCCCGGTATGTTCTTACGGGTTCCCCTGGAAATCTGTTCCTTCACCACCTTGTACACGGTGGATTCCGCCACGTCATATTTCATGCAGAGTTCCCGGATGTTTGTCCCGTCATATTCCTCGGAGATGGCACGGAATACCCTGTTCTTGACAAGTTCCTGCTTTTTCGGGATGTAAAAACTGCTGCCCCCGAATATTTCCGAAAGTTTTACCATGTTTTCAATGCCGATTATCCTTGCGTATGCCTTATGCTGCTCCTGCAGGTCGTCCACCGTCAGGGTTTCAAGTATTCCTTCCGTAACCATAAGCCGCCTCCCGTCCTTCACCGGATGCCCTATGCCGCCAGGTACCCTACCGTAACGGGTCCCGCAATGCCGTCATCCTTAATTCCCGCTGACCGCTGGAAGCACCTTACCGCCTCGCCCGTCTGTCCGCCGTAAATGCCGTCCACGTCAAGCCCCGCATTTATTTTTGCATTCAGCCGTTCCTGCAGCCATGCCACGTCCTCCCCCCTGCTTCCCTGTTTCAGCACGGTTCCCGTCCCCGGCACTTTTCCAGTCCCGGGACTGCCGCCGAACGTGGAAACACTGTTGCCGGACCGGTCCGCCCAGAAATATTTTTCGTCCCGTGTATCCACATGCACGAAACTGCCGTACATCCCGATTCCCTTTACGCCGATGCTTTCCGCATAGGCGGCCGCCGTCAGCGGCGTGACGCCGTCAATGCGGATGTCCGCCGCCATCCCGTATAAATGCCTTGACCCGGCCGCCCCGTTTACCTTTGCATTATAGGCTTCCGTGCGGTATGCGGAATTAACCACCACCGGCTTCCCGAAATAGTCCCGTATCTTCTGTAAAATCCGCACAAGCCCGGCATCCACCTTTACGGCATCGCTCCCGTCCTTACAGCGGAATTCCCTTACCCGGAAATCCGTTTTCCTGCCGTCCATCCGGAAAAACAGGCTTCCGTCCCTTTTCAGGGAATATTCCGTCACGCCTTCCCCGGTTCCGATGCTGCCTTCCATTCCTGCCTGTCCGGCGGATTCGCTCGGCAGTTCCCTGAAAGCATAATTCATGTCCACCTTCCCATCCACGCCGGGAACTTTTCCTTCCGAACTGTACTGCCACAGCGCCATGTCCTCCCGTCCCGCCGTTTTATTATACCTCGCATACCAAAGCGGGTACGACAGCAGGCAGTCACTGAACATCCTGTCCAGGTAATCCCGGTTGGAATAGTTTACCGCCATGTAACCCGCACGCCCGACCCTTCCGCAGAACGCGGCGGCCATTGCCGTTGCCAGCTCTTTCCTGATGACGACACCCTTTGTCGCGGCATACCGCACGGTATCATATTCAAGGTCATACGCCACCGGGCATTCTAGCTTGTATTTTTTCACCGCATCCAGTGCATACCCGGCTTCCCTTTCCGCCATGTCCACCGTATAGGCATAGGAGAACCAGTATATCCCGAAAGGGATCCCCAGCCTTATGCATGCACTGGCATTATCATAAAACCTTTCATCAATGTTGTTTTTCCCGTAACCGGCACGGAGCATCACAAAATCAACCCCTGACTCCTTCAGCCTGTCCCAGTCTATCCTGCCGTTATGTACGGAAAAATCATATACTTTTCTGTAAACCGCTTCCATCTTCACATTCCTCCTGTCTCTCCAGCATGGACTTGAAAGCCTCGATCGCATTGGATGCCTCTTTTTTGGAAAGCCACCTGTAATTCAGGACGCCCATCCTTTCACTTAAAAAACTGTTCAGCCGCCCTTCATCCGCTTCCCCGTCCTTATCCAGCCATCCCAGTTTTTTTGCAAGATCCTTTATCTTCCATTCCTGCTTTTTCGTTGCATGTTCCTCCCTGCTTTTCTTTTTTCCGGACAGCCCGTCAATCACCTTTACCGCATCCGTAACGGTAAGCCGTGACAGGCTGTCCTTTTTTACCGTGCTGGAAACGTACAGGTGGAGCAGGTCGGAATCCATCCCCGTTTCCCTTGCCAGCACGTATATTTTCCTAAGCTGCGCCGGTGTCGCCCTTGATGCCATCATCAACCGCCTCCCTGCTGTATTTCAGTTCAATCCTCGGCGTTTCATCCACGGTAACATACTTCTTCAGCTCCGCTGCCGCTTCCCCAAACCCCTCCGTGGGAAAAAATGCCCTTACAAGCTCCCAGTTCTTTATCTTGTAAACATAATACAGTTCCTCATCAGCCTCCAGCACCGGATTCCCCAGCGTGTTCCGGAGCATGGCAATGTCCTTTGCATACTCGCCTTTCAGCTTTTTCAGGATCAGGCTGCGCTGCCTTGTGTCCATCCGCCACCCTGCGCCGTCTATTACCTGCTCCACCGTGAATTCGTTGTCATAGTCACCTGTCACAACCGCGATCAGCGCCTGTTTAAATTTCTTCTCCACGTCATACTTCACTTCCGCGGGCTTCTCCGTCACCTTGTCCCTTAACAGCGCCTCCCCCAGCAGTTTCCTGACCATCGGCATGTTCAGGATTTCCAGTTTCTGTGCACAGGACACGTTCACGTAACTGTTCACTTTCCCGAAAAATTCCGTGAATTTGACGTTCTTCTCCTCCAGTTCGTTTTCCGCCCTGCGCTGCAGTTCCGCTTTCAGGATGTCAAGTTCCACCGCGGTTTCCTTTGCCTTCCGGTCCTTTGCCGCCGCAAACTCAACCAGTTCCGCGGTTTCCATCTCCTGGAGTTTTGTTACGTCAATTTCCCTGTCCGCCAGTGTTTTCCGGTTTTCCATTTTTTTCCCCCTTTCCGGCAGCTTCCGCGCACCTGCGGCATATGCCTTTTCCCATGTACATTTCCACGTCCCCCGTCCCCGAACAGAACACGCACCTCGGGAGGTGCGGTTTCAGGGAAATCCCCCCGCGGCCGTCCTCCTCCACGTCCAGCGCATCCCCGGGCCGGATTTTCATCGTGCGCCGCATCCGCACCGGGATGCTGATGCACCCTCCCTTTGTTACCTTCCTTGTGTTCACCCTGCCACTCCTTTCTTTTTTCCTTTCTGCCCCACTCTGCATTTACACGGGCTTGTGACCGTCCACGGCTGCATTAGGGCGGGGGCTTCCTCCCCGCTGCCTGTTACCTACAGCCTGTCCAGCGGACAGCCGCTGCATACTTCCATAAATGCTTCTTCCCATTCATCAGGGGTATACATGCCCGGATACCTGCACAGGTTCCGGCACACATCCTCCTTTACGCCTTCAATGGTTTCCGTCACGGTCTTTTCCCCGGCGGTTTTATCCGGGAATAACCAGGATAAATATTTTTCCATCCAGCCGTCTTTCCGGCTTACGGCATCCGCCGTATTCCCTGCCTGCTGCCGTCCGTATCCGGAAGCGGAAATTTTTTCCACCCGTTTTCCCCGTTTTACGGATATCCCGCACACCCATACCGTCCCGTCCTTCCCGCGGAACCTGAATGCCCCTCCCTCATGCACCAAAAGGTACCATACTATGAATTTCCTGATTCTTTTCCCCATGCTTTATTTCCTCCGTGATTCCATCCAAAATTCCCATTACGCCGTCCCCGTTCCCTTTCATGAAAGTGCGTCAAGCACATCCCTGATGACTGCCAGTCCGGAATCCCCCTCTATGTTAACCGTCTTCCTGTAACCGTTATTAAAAAAGATGTCCACACTGTCCTGTCCCCCGTCCAGCACCAGGTCACGGATGCATTCCCTTTCCCTCGTGGCATTCAGCAGGTACTTCAGCATGGTTATGATTTCCTCCTTGTTTTCCGCAGTCTTCTCCCCGCATTCCAGTTCCCTTGCATGTGTGTTCATAAAGCAAACGGTCATGTGGCTGATTTCACGGAATTCCTGGCTGCTGATTGCATCAAACTGCCTTGCCATCTTTGCCTTCCCGTAAGTTTCCATCAGCAGATCCCTTGACAGGGAACGCTGTGCATATCCTGCTTCCCTGACCAATTCCTCCATAATGTTTTCCTTTTTTCCCATCCTAAGCCTCCAATATATCCTTTATGTATTCATACTGGTCCACCAAACGGTATTCACGCTCCCCCTTTTCCGTAAGGGCGGCGTCAAACTGCCGCAGCCTGACCGCAAGTTTCAGTATCTTTGCCGCCGCCACCGCTTCGGACGAATGCCTTAACGATTTTTTTTCCGTATGCCCAAGCATGTAGCTGATGGCATTCATCAGATATACAATCCATACACTGCCGGGTTCACGGGCTTCCCATTCCCGCTTTGCCTCCGCGATGAATTTTTTCCGGTCCAGCCTCGGCTTGTCCGGCGGGATAATCCCTTTTTCCTGAAGCCTGCGCTTTGCCGCTGCCCTGGCTTTCTTTTCCTTTTCCGTCATTTTCCCGTGCTTTGCCATGTGCCCTCCTTCCCCCTTCATGCTCCCGTGCCCATCCCACTCCTTTTATTCCACGCCCGTACCGCATGGCTTACCGCAAGTTCCTCATCATACCCGGAATAATAACCGGTTTTTGCGCCGCATTTTTCACATTCGGCATGGAACAGGGGATACTGTAAGCCGTATCTCCTTATTCCCGCCTTTCCCCCGCAAAACGGGCACCTTTCCAATTCTTCCATCCCTGTCCTTCCCCCCTTTACCCGTCCGCATCCACGATCTGCACCCAGACGTCCCGTATGCCCCATTCCAGGCAGGCATCCCTTCCGTCCATGTAGATGTCGATGCATTTCCCCTCCCTGATCCGCGAAGCCCCTCCCGTGTCAAGGATTTCATAAATCCCGATGTAATCCCCCGGCTTCCCGCCGTCATCCGCATACACGATGCAGGTAAGCCCGAGCCATTCCCGTTTTCCGGCACAGATACCGGTCCTCACTTCCTGCCCGCTGGCGGTCACCTCCCCCTCATAATATGCCGTGCATTCCAGCCGGAACGGTTCCCCGTACGGGTTTCCCGCATCCCCGGCGGCCTGCAGGGCCTGCAGCCCCTGGCGGCTGCCCGCGGTTACGGCTGCCGCGGCCGCCAGGACCGTTAAAACCTTTTTTAAACCCATGTAAACGCCTCCCTACACATCCATTTCCAGCAGTTTCACGCCGAAAATTTCCTCAATGATCCTTACCAGCTTCCCGCTGTACCCAATGATTCCCTCGTAAGTAAGCACCGCATCCAGTATCTCGTCCAGGGAATACCCCTGCCTTACGGTTTCCCTGTCCGCGTCCTCCGGCACGCCAAGCACTCCGTGCAGCGCTTCCATGACCGTCTTCCCGTAGTGCCTCCCGTCCGGGCACCCTTCATATGCCCCCATCCTGATCCGCCCCCTTTCCTTCCTGTAATGTTCCTTTGCCAGGTCCACTGCCTCCCAGCATCCGTGCAGGCTGCAGGCATGGGCACCCCTGCGCCTGCAGAACCCGCAGACATCCGTACGGTAATCAATGCGTGTCTGCCACATGCCGCCACGTCCTTCCTTTCCTTCCCCGTTTTACCCCACTCTGCATTTACACGGGCTTGTGACCGTCCACGGCTGCATTAGGGCGGGGAGCCGCCGCCCCCCTGTCTTCAGTTGTTTACCAGCGCTTTCTCCAGTGCGTCAAAATCATAATCATTCTGCCGGAACCCGTGGAACGCGTTTTCCTTCCCGACCTTTCCCGTCCTCTCCTTTTTCAGCTTCAGGTTCCGCATGATGCCCCTTGTGTAGGTTTCCTTATAATCCGGATAATTGGAGATATGTATCCGCAGCGCCTCCGCAACGACATCCCCGTCAAACTGCTTCCAGCGTTCCTCCTCCTTATCCTTTACGCTTTGGCTGATCCGTCCCGATTTGCGCGTCCGCGCCAGCACTTTCCAGTATTCCTTTTTCAGTTCCTCAAGATTTCCCATACGGCCTGCACCCCCTCTTTTCCTTTGGTATCCTGCGGTTCTTCCCGATTTCCTGCTTACAAGGTACAGGCAGTCCGCATCCTCCGATTTTACCAGCCAGCCGGATGCGTCCAGCCCGCTGCCGCTTATGTATTCCTTTTGTCTCCTTGTCGGTTTCGTTTGCCGTTTTTTCATGTTTCCCCCTATCCGATGTTCATTTCCTTTGCCATCCGTGCCAGTTCCGGTGCCGTAATGCCGCCAAACACGGCTGCCGTATTCACAAATACATTCACCGCCCCGCGCAGCCCGTAATTTGTCCGCGCAATCCGGAAAAGCAGTTCCACGCTTTCCCCGTCCAGCAGGGCCTCCTTAAACACCGCTTCCACATCCCCCCTGCTGATGTTTCCCGTAAGGACCTGCTTCCGCATCCCGATGCGGCTGAACAGCTGGGCAAAATCAGCCCGCCCGCTTCCCTTCATCTTCGTGTACACTTCGTCGTTCCCCACCAGCGCTATCCCGACGCCGGATTCATCGCTGATGCATCTTAAGTGGTTCAGCGTCCTTACCGTCAGGTGCTGGGCCTCGTCTATGACCAGTACCCTCCCGGAACCGCGGAGTTTTCCGGTAATCTCAGAATAAATTTTCCTTGCCACCCGTTCCCTTACCCCCAGCTGCTCCGCTATCAGCTCATTGATCCCGGTTATGCTTGCATAGGACGGGGACACCGTGATGCCGATTGCAAGGCTGTTCTCCTTCAGGTACTCCCGTATGGCCATTGTTTTCCCTATTCCCGCATCCCCGTATACCACCGCTATTTTCCCCTGCAGGTGGCAGTAGCTTATGGCATCCATTACCATCCTTGCTATGGTGGTTTCCGCAAATCCCGGCTCCCTCGGCGCAATCCGGCGCTTTTCCTTCACTGCCACCAGTGCCTCCACTTTCGGGATAATGGCATGCGGTGCCCTGTACTTGCCGGACAGGAACGAGCTTACCAGCCCGTCACTGATTCCCAGTTCCTTTGCTATGGTCCTTTGTGATTTCTTTGTTTCATTCCTGTATGCAATAAGCGCCTTTATCGCTTCCTCATATGTCATGCTGCTTTCTCCTGCCATGGTTCCCTCCTATTCTTCCTTCAGTGCCCGGAAACGTTCCAGCGCTGCCGACCAGTCGATCGGTTCCGAACCGGCCGCCTCCGCGTAAACGGCATTTTCCGCCGTTTCCTCCTGCATCCTTACGGGGATGATGACCTTCGGGTTTATGCCGGAAGGCCCGTCCAGCCTTGCAGCAGCCTCCTCCAGTATGAGCTTCAGCGCGTCCTCCGCCTCTATGCCCTTTTTCTTCATGTAGGCTTTCACGGTCCTTTCCAGTTCCCTGCTTTCCTTCATTGCCTGCTGCACCTCCTCCTTGGATGCAAAATAGGATAACTGTCCTTTCTGCTGCGCGGTGCAGAGGAACCTGTCCTTTTCATCGTAAACACGCACCTCATCCAGGTGGTCCGGGTCATACCGGAAATATACCTTTTCACCGATATGGTCCATCAGCAGCCCGTCCGAATTAAAATACAGCTCCCTGTCATACAGCTTCAGGCACACACCGTTCCTCTGCACCTTTACCATGCGGCTGTTCCGCAGCAGCATGAGGTTAAGCTGCTCCGGCGTTGCCACACGCTGTTCATACAGACACTGTGCGTACACCTGGTCCGGTGTCCTGCCTCCCATCCCGTCCCCTCTGTGCGGCTGCTTGTTAAAATAGCCTTCTATGTAGGTATCTACGTATCCAATGAATTCCTCCACAGCAGTAAAGTTGGAGGCAAATTTCCCTGTCTTTTTAAGCCTTTCCGGACGCTCCGCAATGGTTCCGCCCGTATAACCTTCAAACAGCCTCGAAAAACATTCCTTTACCTCACGGAACGCCCGTTCAATTATTTTTGCCTTTGCATTCCTGACCAGCGCCGTCCTGAACTCAATCCCCAGGTGCTGCAGGATGGTTGGCGGCTCGTGTTCATCCGTCTTCGCACTTTTGCGGAATCCCCTGCCACCGATGTCATGGGTAAGGAATTCCCGACCGTTATCGGAATATACCATCTTCGGGATGCCGTATTTCCCAATCCCCCTGCGCAGTGCGTACAGGGTTGCATCCGACCGGGGTGCGTCCGTCACGTACCAGCCGACCATCTTCCGGCTGCGCACGTCCAGAAACCCGGTAAGGTACACGCGGATGGGGCGGCTACCCTCACCGCCGTCCACGAAGACGTCAAAGGTATGGTTGTCGCACACCCATATGTCATTGGATGCCAGGTCATCATAAATACGCTTGATATACGGCGCACATTCATCCCGGAACGCCTTTTCCCCGAAACGGTAGTATTCCACCACCGGTACCGGGATCCTGTCTGCCGCACGGACAAATGTGCTCAGGGATGCAAGCGGCAGGTGTTTCTGAAGGTCTTCCCTGTTATGCCTGATTTCCAGCTCCGTCAGCTCCCTACACCGCGTTACCGTCTTACGGGATTCGTCAAGGTAGTAATATTCAAAGATATCGAATACCGCATCCGGTATCGCCTTTGCATGGTTCCCGTGCTTTCCCCTGCCGTCCCGCAGTGCCATATCCCCCTGCCCGTTCATGGCCTCCCATTTCCTTGATAATATCCGCGGGCTGAATTTCATGTCCGGGTACTGCTCCGTCAGATATGCCACATACTCCTCATCCGCTTTTTTCTTGCCTGGTGCACGGTTCCTGTATGCCTGCCAATCCTCCAGTATCCGTTTCCACCGGGTCACTTCCTCCCTTTCCTCCATGGAAAGGTTTTCCACGGTAAGGTTTAATGGCACCGGCACTGTCTTCTCCTTTAGGGTTTCCTGCACACCGCTTTCTTTTGCCTGCATCCGCTTCCACTTTTTTATGTATTTGGGTTCTATGGATGCCAAGGGAATCCGATATTGCCTACCTGAATCTCCACCTTTTCCATCAATTTCTTCTGCTACTATTTTTTTCCTTTGTATTAATTCACGTACATAACGTTCGCTACATTTACGCAAACCTGCATATTCACCTGTTGTCAAATATTCCATTCATTCACCACTTCTCTTACTTTTTCTTTACTCCTATTACAACCTGTGTTATACTTAGACTGTACTTGTTTAAGAGCCGTTAATCTTCGCTATGGATTGCGGCTCTTTTTCCTGCCCTCCTTTCCGCTACCCGGAAGCTGTACGCTTCCGACGCTCCGGGCCTGAAGCCTGTTTATAGTCGCCCGGACGACTTTTTCCAGCCATAACGCAACTTGTTAAACATAACTTAAAAGCAATTTCTAGGGGTGATACCATTAACAACCACTCCAAATCGGAATCTTGTATATAGTCACCCAGACAACTTTTTACAATTCTTTGCACAATAATTGTCTCGTGCATATTACCCTGGAGCCCTTCCTGTGCTATACTCTTTCCAAGAAAGGAGAAATTATTATGAAATTAGACATTAACTGCGTCCGGGATATCCTTCTTACCATTGAATCCATAAACTATCCGGTCCATATTCCAAGAAAAGAATTCTGTTCCAAAATCAGCAGCTACAGCGAATACGAAATTGAATACTGCTGCCTGAAACTGTATGAGGGTAATTACATAATGCTTTATATTCCGGAAGGATATCCCACTTATGAAGCCCGTATAAAAATCGACTGTATAGGCGACTTAACATTTCAGGGGCACGAGCTTCTTGAAAAAATAAGGACCCCTGAAAACTTCCGGATGATAAAGAAAATTGGCGGACAGATAGGTGACTTTTCCCTCACCGCGGCCAAGGAAATCGGTATGACACTCCTCCAGTCTGCCTTGTCCTCCATTTTCCCGTTATCTTAAAATCCTCATATTTTTCCGCTTATACTTCCTAATGGCAGTTTTCCTTGCCAGTTCTTCGTCCGATACCGGACATCCGTGGAGACGCAATTCCTCCTTCAATACGGCAATTGTGTCTCCCTGTTCTTCTATAACCCCCCACATTCCCAGCATTAGAAAAAAAATTACCAAACCAAATATAATTTTCATCTTTCCTCCTTCATGCCACGTCATCCATCTTCAATATGCTCTTTATTTTCTCCATATACTTGCTCCCGCTCCTGTGCCCGTGCAAGATTTTGGATAAATACTTAGTGGTAATCCCCACCCGCCCCGCAAGTTCCACCTGCGTCATTCCCATGTCAATCAGCCGCTTTTTTACTTTTTTGCCAAACGGTGTCAACCCGCTTTCTGCCATCCATTCCACCTCCTTTAATTGTTGAGATTATCTTTAAATTTTGTTATAGTTAATGGGTTACAAGTAACCCTTGCAATTCTTAGTATATCTCTAATATTAGAGAATGTCAATTATTTTTCTTTAATATTAAAGTTTTGTTTGAATTATATTTTGGAGGTCAAAAATGGATATGTCTATTGGTGAAAGAATACGTACAAAGAGAAAGGAATTGAATATTACCCAAACCCAAATACAGGATAAAACTGGAATTTCTTCTGGGAATCTAAGCACGATTGAATCTGGAAAAACCCTTCCATCTGCTACGGCACTCATAAATTTATCAAAAATATTGAATTGCAGTATAGACTGGATATTAACTGGTTCATCTCCAATATCAGAGAACTTATCTCTGACAAATACCGAGCAGCTACTTATTTCAAATTATCGAATACTTCCTGCTGAAGACAAAGATGAAATTATAGAAATTATAAATATTAAAATACGTAAAACACAAAGAAAAAGAGAAATAACATCATCTCCTTTAACAAACGCTAATATGGATAATATGGTTGGCTAATTTTGCTTTTTTTGGGAGACTATTCGCCATATAACCTTTTTAATTTTGTTTAAAACATGCATATATAGGTCCTAATTTTATCTATTCTTATGAATTCAAAAACGTTAAAGAGCATACTAGCTTGTATTGAAAAACTATATTAAAAAAGGTAGGTTTGTAATTTCATTTAGTTCCGCAATATTTGGATTTTATAAAATAGAATTTTGAGAATGTGCAGATTCTATCATCAAAAACGATTGCGGAACTAAATCTTTTCCGTAAAACGTTTTACTTCCGCAATTCTTGATTATTCAATTCAACAAATTTTTAAATCCATTAAAAAAATGATTTAAACACCCCATTTTTTCGCGTTTAAATCATTTAAAGGAATTTTAAGTTTATACAATCCCTAAATACAGTTTAAAATTTCCATACATTCTTGTGCTCACAAAGAATGACATTTTTAAATAATACAATCTCACTATTAGGCATGTTTACTGACTTTGCAGGTTTTTGCGGGTTTTTGCACTTTTTTTACTTTTTGTCATTCTTCTTGATAATTTACACGTACTTTTGATAAAAAGTATACTATCTGTCAAAAATAACCGTATCTTGATTTTTTCCCACTGCCGGGATATACTCATGGGGAAAGAGGTGGAATGAAATGGCTGAAAACAAATTCAACAACGAGGAAACCATTGCCCGCTGCGTCCCTATGGGCAGGCTCCAGTCCGTGATCGGAGGCAAATGGAAAATCCTGATCTTATGGTATGTGTCCTTTTACAAAGTCCAGCGGTTCGGGGAGCTGATGCGCCGCCTTGACGGTATCACGCAGTCCACGCTCACAAAGCAGCTCCGGGAATTGGAAAGTGACGGTTTCCTCCACCGGGAGATTTACAGGGAAATCCCGCCGAAAGTAGAATATTCTCTTACTGAATTCGGGGAGAGCTTCATCCCTGTCCTGCAGGCCATGATGGCATGGAGCGAGACATACCTCTGCCCCGACTGGCAGAACCCGTATGAAAAATAACACGGTTTTTACGCGAAACGACTATAAGCACATGGCGGCACAAACGCAAACCGCCGTGTCAGCATATTACCTTTGTTTCCCCCCGCTTTCCAACAGGCAGACCGCCACATATGGCGGTTTGCGGTTCTTACTCAAGATTGGGTAAGAACCCGATTTGCCATAGCGGCGGTTAGCTTTTGTAGGGTTTTCTAATTTATAGCCAATAAATGAGATTTCAGTTTATCATTTCTATCCCTGCCAACTTTCCTTCTTTATCATAAACTGTTTGTACACTGATTTCACCTCCATCCGTGGAGTGAAAGCTAAAAGTGCCCCCGTTTGGTGATTTGTCAGTAAAAGTATCTACAAGCTGCCCATTATAGTAAACATTGCCAATTCCGCTGGCATCCTGTGCTTCGACATATTCAATCCCAAATTCCTTATATACCCCAAAGCGTTCTGCGAAGGTCTTTGCGGAAGGATCATTATTGCCCGAAGCAGATGTTACCTCATCAGAGGAATCATGAAACTTTGACAAATCCCTTTTAGCAAATTCTTCCTGACTATATCGCTCAATCCCGGTCAGTTCCCCAAACGGATCTATACTGCCGTCTTCATTATCAGTCGGCTTCCGCGTTGCGTATAAATCAATAGTTCCTTTTTCATTTAAGAATTCACAGTACACGCTTCCCATCTCATCATACAGGTTTCCGCCATCATAAAAATACCTGACGGGTTCTCCCTCAAAATACAATTCGTTCTTTGCTTTGTCATATTGCAGACCAAATGGTTCATAAATTGTGTAATCCACAGGCGTTCTTTGCATGGGTGCTTGTTCCACATGGCCTTCAGCATAAGTAATTTCAGCCTCTGGCAGATTAACAGGCTCATTTACCTGAGCCTGAGTTGATCCGGCTGTTGCACACGCCGCCAGCCCACATGACAACAAGGAAACCAGCATAATCCAGCATAATAGCGAAACCGCTTTTGATGTTGTGTTTGTTTTTTTCATAGTGAAACCTTCCTTTCTATTGAGATGTTCTTATGATAACAAAAGATTTTGTGAAACATTTGTGATTAGTTTGTGATTTATGTGTAGTTGCAAAACGGTGGGGATATCCCCACCGTTCCTGTTATAATTATCAAACTGAAAAGAAGAACTTTACCCCCGACTGGGTGTTGCAGACCATGCACTCACCGCCGTGCTGGTGTAATATTTCTTGTACAATATACAGCCCAAGTCCACTTCCTCCAGTCTTTCTATAATACCCATTCTTTCACCTCCATAAAAGCCATAACACAAGCAGGCCCGCAATGGCTGCCAGGGCAGCGCCCAGCAGGGGATACAGTACCAGATAACATCCCATGCTTATCAGCCGGGATGCATCCCTTATCAGGAGAAGCATAAGGAATCCCGCCATGCCCCCCAGTATCCATGTTTTTCTTTTCATTTTCACCTTTCCCTTTCTCTGACATTTTCTTTGTTTTCAGGCGGCATCCACGGAACTGACCTTTACATGGAAAGTCCTAAATTCCGATACCGTTACAAACTGCTCGTAAATCTCCGGGTACTGCAGTTTCAGCCGCATCAGGTTGTCCTTGTCTACCATCATCTTGCGGACCGGGTTATATGTCAGCGTATACCGGCTCCCGCCCATATCGCAGACAGCCCTGCAGCTCGTTCCCATCTCCGCAGCCAGGATTGCTTTCAGCCTCTGGATATCGGCCTCCAGCTTTTTGGAATACTTATCTGACTGTTTCTTCTGCTCCTGGAGCTGCATATACCGCATCAGGGTAGACGGCATGCTCCCGTTCAGGACAATGGCATCGGCGTCCTTGTCTGCCCGGCCGCAATACTGCCTGGCGCTTGCGAGGATCACATCCCCGTCCTCCAGGTAGGGCGGCGGGACCTGTTTCTGCACATGGCTGTCCCAGAATTCCTGTTCCAGAAATACCATCTCTTCCTCATAGGCCATGTCCCTGTGGATCTCCCGGATAATGGTCTCATCTTCCGTGTTGCCGTACAGACAGCAGAAAAATACACGGTCAATATCCATCACGGCCATGTAATGCCTGCCCTGTGCCTCATAGTAGGCCGGCACGGTCTCCCTGCCGTCCTTCCACCAGAGGTCTTTTGCGTTGTAGTTGGTGGTCTTGATCTCCAGGATGGCTTTCGTCCCGTCCGGCATGGTGATGAAGTAATCCACGTCTGCCAGCATGAACGGATAAAGGGGATGCCGGAACATCTTCTTGATCTGATAGATGTCAAGCCCTGTCCTTCGCTCAAAGATCTTTGCCACAAGGTCTTCCAGGAGATGGCCCATTTCCATGGCCACCCAGTTCCCCTCATCTTCCTCCACCGCCGCAATACCCAGCTTGTCATAGTAGATATCCCGCGCGGTACGGAAAGGGGAGATCCCTATGATGGCAGAGACGTCACTGCCGCCAATCCCGCGGCGCCGCCAGTCCAGCCATTCTTCCCGGGTAAGGTTTTCCGTATCCACAAGCACCTGCGGATTGTGCCTTTCCCTTTCCACGTTCGTATCGGGCATGGTCACGCCCCCCTTCTGGCCCTGTGCGTGAAGTTTACTGTCCGGATCGTGGTACAGTTCTTCCAGTACTGGCTGTCTGCTTTCTGTGCAGCGGTATCCCTGAAGGGATATCCTGCCGCCTGTTTCTGCCAGCTCCTGCCGGCCTGTTTCTTTCTTGTACTCATTCTTTCTACCTGCCTTTCTAAAATGTTTTATCCTCAAAGCCCTGATCGGCGTTTGGGCAACAGCATAATAAAAAAGCGGGAATGACCATCTGCCAAATCCCTGGCGTCCATGGATTTCCATGGACCAAAGTCATTCCCGCTC
>CAJUMD010000060.1 GCA_910587275.1 uncultured Kineothrix sp. | reverse complement strand
ATCCGCATTCTGCTAAGAAATTCCCGCCGAAAACGAAGCACGGAAAATCCGGGACAGGCAATTCCGCTGCCGCCGCCCCGCAAAATTCTCCCGCCCGTGCTGGGTAAAAATGGTGTAATGCGATATTCCTTTTTTGATATCCAGCAAAAGCCAGGAGCGGGGCCCCCTGCCCTCCTGTGCTTCCCCTGCCGGCATCTGTTCAAAACCTGTTTCAAAAAATGGTGGTATTTCTTATTGGGTCCAGCCGTCGGTTTCTGACCGCTTTAGGCGGCGTTGTCTGACGAACAAGGTATTTCGCGGAACGGGAAATACCTTGTGAGGAGTTTCGCCGCCGTGGTCAGAAACCGGCGGCTGGACACAATTAGAAATAGCCCGTTTTTGCCATCAGGTTTGAACAGATGCCGGCAGGGGAAGCACAGGAGGGCAGGGAGAAACCGGGCAGGGGGCCCCGCTCCTGGCTTTTGCGTCCGCACTCACCTACGAACATAACATTTCAGGCTGAACTGTTACCGATTTCCGTGAATTCTTTGCGAAATTCCTTGACAAATGGAAAAACGCCAGGTATAATTGACAGAGTGTGAGTCAGGGATTGTACCATGACAGGAATGATATGCCCCTGACCCAAAGGAGTCTGCTATGTTAAGAAACCTGACTGATGTACTTGAATCCGAAGGAAAAGTAGTGGAAATGCAGGTGGAATCCGAACTTACAGGGATAAGCTGTAAAACGGGTACCTACGCCATTGAGTCGAAGACACCGTTGTCCCTTACTTTAACGAATATCGGTATGAATAAGGCGTCCGTAAAGGGCAGGATGGAGCTGACCTTTTCGATGAACTGCGACAGGTGCTTAAAGCCCGTATCGCAGCACATAACGCTGGATTTCACAAGGCTGGTTTACGGACCGGAGGCACAGGTGCCGGACACGGAGGACTGCGGCCGGGACTTTATGGAAGGGTATCAGTTAAACATAGAAGACCTGGTCAGAAACGAGTGTTTTATGAACTTGCCGGTAAAAGTCTTATGCAGACCGGACTGCAGGGGTATATGTATGCGGTGCGGGAAAGACTTAAATGACGGGGAATGCGGATGTGACACATTTGTACCCGACCCAAGGATGGCAAGGATAAAAGATATCTTTGACGCGGATAAGGAGGTGTAACGATGTCTATTTGTCCCAAGAATAAATCTTCCAAAAGCAGGAGGGATAAGAGAAGGGCGAACTGGAAAATGAGCGCTCCCACATTGGTAAAATGCAGCAAGTGCGGCGCACTGATGATGCCCCACAGAGTATGTAAAAAATGTGGCTCTTACAACAAAAAAGAAATCATTGCGGTTGACTGACCGTAAGGAAACAGGAAAACAAGGAACTGCGGGATGCGGTTCCTTGTTTTTTCTGCATAAAAATGGACTGCTGTACCAAAAAGGAGAACTTATCTGCAGATTATGACCGGGCAGAGGGCTGCGCTCCCGTCCGTGCGTCCGCCTGAACATAATATTTCAGGCTGAATTGTTACCTACTCTCTATTCTTTCGATAAAATACTTGATTTTTACATAGGGGTTTAGTATATTAGAGAAAGATGTTAGGAGGTTTATCATGTCAGAAATGGTAAAAGTTGCTGTGGATGCCATGGGCGGGGACAATGCGCCGGTGGAAATCGTAAAAGGCGCGGTGGAAGCAGCCAATGAAAACGAACACGTAAAAGTTTTTCTCGTAGGGGAGGAAAAACGGGTCCGGGAGGAGCTAAAGAAATATTCCTACCGGCCGGAACAGGTGGAAACCGTCCATGCGGCGGAAATCATCGAAACGGCAGAGCCTCCGGTTATGGCGATCCGTAAGAAGAAGGATTCTTCCATGGTAAAGGCATTGCAGCTCGTCAAAAACGGGGAATGCGATGCATTTGTGTCCGCAGGCAGCTCCGGTGCGGTCCTTGTGGGCGGACAGGTTATCGTGGGACGGTTAAAGGGTGTGGAACGGCCGCCGCTGGCACCGCTGATTCCGACGGAAAAAGGGGCGGCACTGTTAATAGACTGCGGGGCCAACGTGGATGCCCGACCCTCCCATTTGGTACAGTTTGCCAAGATGGGAAGCGTATATATGGAGAGCGTGATGGGCGTGAAGAATCCAAGGGTGGCGATTGTGAACATCGGTGCGGAAGAAGAAAAGGGCAATGCCCTGGTGAAAGAGACGTTTCCCTTGTTAAAAGCCTGCCCGGACCTTCATTTCATCGGAAGCATTGAAGCCAGAGACATTCCGGCGGGATATGCGGACGTGGTGGTATGCGAAGCATTTGTTGGCAACGTGATACTGAAACTGTACGAAGGCGTGGGCGGCACGCTGATTCATATGGTAAAGGCGGGGATGATGACTTCTTTACGGAGCAAAATCGGTGCCCTTTTGGTAAAACCCGCATTAAAGGAAACGTTAAAGGCATTTGATTTGGAGCAGTACGGCGGAGCGCCCCTGTTAGGGTTAAAGGGGCTGGTGGTGAAGACCCACGGAAGTTCCAAGGCGGTGGAAATTAAAAATTCTGTCCTCCAATGTGTCACATTTAAGGAACAGAAGATTAATGATAAAATAAAAGAAAAAATTACGCTTGGAGACGAGTGAGAAAGGGCTGTTGACATGGAATTTGAAAAATTGAGGAAAGTCATTGCCGAGGTGCTGAACGTGGACCCGGAGGAAATCACAATGGACACGACGTTTACGGACGATTTGGGAGCGGATTCTTTGGATGTATTTCAGATTGTCATGGGAATCGAGGAGGAGTTTGATATTGAGATTCCGGCGGAACAGGCAGAAAAAATCAGTACGGTGGAAGAAGCAGTGGAACTGATTAAAAATGCCGTAAATTAGGGTGTGTTTTTAACATACCCTTGCAGGAAAGTGGTATCGAAAGCCCTTTAGGGGGCTTTTTCGATGTTTAAGAGGACAGGATATGTTAGCGGAATATTCTTTGAAACAATTGGAAGAAAAAATCGGATATTGCTTTACGGACAAAGAACTGTTAAGGCAGGCAGTGACTCACAGTTCTTTTGCCAATGAGCAGAAGATTAACAAGAGAAAGGACTATGAGCGGCTGGAATTTTTAGGGGATGCAGTGTTGGAAACCATCACCAGCGTGTTCCTGTACGAAACCTATCCGGATTTAAAGGAAGGGGAGCTGACGAGGATGCGGGCGACCATTGTGTGTGGGGCGTCGCTGGCGTTCTGCGCGAAGGATATGGAGCTTGGGAAATATATCCTGCTTGGGAGAGGGGAAGAAGCCACGGGCGGCAGGAAGAAGGAAAACATCACTTCGGACGTGGTGGAGTCCATCATAGGCGCCATATACCTGGACGGCGGCTATGCCAAGGCGGAAGAATTTATCCACCGCGTCATACTGTCAGATTTGGAAAACAAACAGTTGTTTTTTGACAGCAAAACATTGTTACAGGAATATGTCCAGCAGGATAACCGGAATATGTTAGAATATGTGCTGCTGTCGGAAACAGGTCCCGACCATGATAAGGACTTTTTCGTGGAAGTCAGGGTAAACGGAAAACCCATGGGAAACGGTGCCGGTAAGACAAAAAAAGCGGCGGAGCAGAAAGCAGCCTATGAAGCCCTGCTGGTTTTTAAGGGGAAGTAGCGCCGGAAATTCCAAAGGCAGGAAAAACGGCAGAAGGCAGTAAAAACAGACTAAAAAGAACAGGTTCGGGAATATGTATTTAAAAAGTATAGAGATACACGGTTTTAAATCGTTTGCCAACAAAATAAACTTTCAGTTCCATAACGGGATAACCGGTATCGTGGGACCCAATGGAAGCGGCAAGAGCAATGTTGCCGATGCCGTGCGCTGGGTGCTGGGGGAACAGCGGGTGAAACAGTTAAGGGGCGCTTCCATGCAGGACGTTATTTTTTCGGGAACGGAAATGCGCAAACCATTGGGGTATGCCAGCGTGGCGATTACGCTGGACAATACGGACCACCAGCTTCCGGTGGATTATGCGGAAGTGACGGTGGCGAGGAGAATTTACCGTTCGGGTGAGAGCGAATATTTGTTAAACGGCACGCCCTGCCGTTTAAAGGACGTAAACGAGCTGTTTTACGATACGGGTATCGGCAAGGAAGGATATTCTATCATCGGGCAGGGACAGATTGACAAAATCCTCAGCGGGAAACCGGAGGAACGGCGGGAACTGTTTGACGAAGCGGCGGGCATCGTGAAGTTCAAACGGCGCAAGTATGCGGCGCAGAAGAAACTGGAAGACGAAAAGCAGAACCTGCTTCGCGTATCGGATATTTTGGCGGAACTGGAGAAACAGACGGGACCGCTGGAGAAACAGTCGGAAAAGGCAAAAGTCTATCTGAAAAAAAAGGAAGAATTAAAAACCGTGGATGTGAACATGTTCCTTTTGGAGAATAAAAGCATCCGGGAACAACTGCAGTCTTTGGAAGAAAAATATGGCATTGCAAGCGGTGACCTTAAGGAGACCACGGAAAAGTTCGAGGGTATTAAGGAAGAATACGGGCAGGTGCAGGGACAGATTGAGCAGTTGGATGCGCAAATCGAGCAGGCGCGGACACAGCTTACGGACACGGGGCTTTTGCGCGGGAAACTGGAAGGCGAGATGAACGTCTTAAAGGAACAGATAAATTCCGCCAGGGGTAACGAAGGCCACCTGCAGGCAAGACTTGCCGCCGTCCAAAAAGAGATTGATGAAAAAACCGTGGACCGGGAAGCCATTTTGAAGGAAAAGGAAAGCATCGACGCACAGCTTGCCGAAACGGAAAAAGGACGGGACGAGGCGGGCGTGCGGTTAAGCGCGGTACAAAACCGCATTGAGGAACTGAATAACCAAATCGAGGCGGGCAAGAATACCATTATTGACGCGTTAAACAGCCGTGCCACGATAAAATCCAAAATCGGACGTTTTGACACGATGATGGAGCAGATTGCCATCCGTAAGGCGGAGCTGACTTCAAGGCTGCTGCGGGCGAAATCGGATGAAGTAAAGCAGGAGGAAACCATTAAGCAGCTTCAGGATGAATTTGAGGCGATTAACGGGGAAATCCGCAGCCTGAACGATGCCCAGACTTCCATTGAGGAAAAGCTGGGGCAGATACATGACGAATTGTCGGCAAAAGACCAAAAGCTGCGGGATACGCAGGTGGTTTACCACCAGGAGAAATCCAGACTGGAAGCCCTTGCCAACCTGACGGAACGCTACGACGGTTACGGGGGCAGCGTAAAGCGGGTGATGGAGCGGCGGGAGGAAGAAAAAGGCATTATCGGCGTGGTGGCGGATATTATTAAGGTGGAGAAAAAGTATGAAACCGCCATCGAAACGGCGCTTGGCGGCAGTATCCAAAATATCGTGACCGAAGATGAGGAAACGGCAAAACGGATGATTACTTTTTTAAAACAGCATAAAGCAGGACGTGCCACGTTCCTGCCGCTGACCAGCATTACCCATCCCCAGGAATTTAAGAATAAAGAAGCGTTAAAAGAAAAAGGCGTCCTGGGAATGGCGGATGAGCTGGTTCATACGGAGCCGAAATACAGAAATGTGGCAAAAGCGATGCTGGGCAGGATTGTGGTGGTGGATAACGTTGACCATGCGGTGAAGATTGCCCGCAAATTTGACTACGGCATCCGCATGGTGACGGTGGAAGGGGAACTTCTTGTACCGGGAGGCGCCATCAGCGGGGGCGCTTTCAAGAATAACAGCAACCTCCTCGGAAGACGGAGGGAAATGGAAGAACTGGACGGAAAAGTAAAGAAATACCTGACGCAGATTGACGGTCTGCTGGAAGAAATCGAGGAAACGAAAAAAAAGCGGAGCAGGCTCCGCATGGAATTGGAGGACACCAAATCAAAACTGCAGGATAAGTTCATTGAACAGAATACTGCCCGCATGAATGTCATTAAGGCGGAAGAACGCAAAAACGAAGCGGAAGAAGGGTTTGGCGCCTTAAAGACGGAAGAACAGGAAATCGAAAAACAGATACAGGAAATGAAGGCGGGAAAGGCGGAAACCGAACAGGAACTGCTGCAGTCCGAACAGCTTGAAAAGAGCGTGCAGGAGCAGATTGAAGGTTTCCAAAGGAACTGGAGGAACAGAGGGAGACGGAATCCTTACAGTCCAGGGAAGTATCGGAGCGGGAAGTGGAAGTGGAGAAGATGCTGCAGCAGCAGGAATTCCACAGGCAGAATGCAGCGCGTATCGACGGTGAGATGGAGCGTTTCATGGAAGAACGCAGGGAAATCCGGGAAGGATTGGAACAGAACGCTTCCGAGATTGCGCGCAAGGAAAACAACATTAAGGAAATCGAAGAAACCATTGTTGCCTCCGATACCTCCCATTCCGATGCAGAAACGAAACTGAAGGAAGACATGGCAAGGAAAGAGGAGCTTTCCGCCAAACAGAAGAATTTTTTCACCGTAAGGGAGGAACTGTCGGAGCGGATGAACGCCCTTGACAAAGAAGTATACCGTTTGGGTTCCCAAAAGGAAAAGCTGGAGGAATCCATAGAGTCCCAGATTAATTACATGTGGGACGAATATGAGATTACCCTTTCAGATGCGGCATCCCTCCGGGATGAGGAAATGACGGATTTGCCGTCCATGAAGAAAGAGGCGGCATCCTTAAAGGAGGAAATCCGTAAGCTGGGGGATGTAAACGTCAATGCCATTGAAGACTACAAAAACCTGATGGAACGTTACCAGTTCTTAAAAACCCAGCACGACGACCTGGTGGAAGCGGAGAAGACGCTTTTGCATATCATTGAGGAACTGGATACTTCAATGCGGAAACAGTTTCATGAAAAATTTGCGGAAATCGGCAGGGAATTTGACAAAGTGTTCAAGGAACTGTTCGGCGGCGGCAAGGGAACTTTGGAACTGATGGAAGACGAGGATATCCTGGAAGCGGGAATCCGAATCATTGCCCAGCCCCCCGGCAAGAAGCTGCAGAACATGATGCAGCTTTCGGGCGGGGAAAAGGCGCTGACGGCAATTGCCCTGCTGTTCGCCATCCAAAACTTAAAACCGTCCCCGTTCTGTCTGCTGGACGAAATTGAGGCGGCACTGGATGAGAATAATGTGACAAGGTTCGCAAAATATTTACATAAGCTGACAAAATACACACAGTTTATTGTAATTACCCACAGACGTGGTACAATGGAGAAAGCAGACAGGCTGTATGGGATTACCATGCAGGAGAAAGGGATTTCCACGTTGGTAAGCGTGAACTTAATCGATAAGGATTTGGACGATTGACGGCTGTCCGGTAATCCGGGAAGACCGCGAACATCTGGAATTAACCGGAATCGGAGTGATAAGCAGGAAGGACTGGCAGCACAGGAGGGAAGATATGGGAGAAGAAAAAGATAAGGAAAAAGAAAAAAAAGGGTTTTTCAGCAGACTAAAAGCCGGCTTAACCAAGACGCGGGACAATATCGTACATGGGATAGACTCTGTGTTTAACGGCTTTTCGGCTATTGATGAAGATTTTTACGAGGAGTTGGAGGAAATCCTCATCATGGGGGATATCGGTGTCAATGCCACCAATTCCATTATCGAAAAGCTGCGGGTACAGGTGAAGGAAAACCATATCAAACAGCCTTCGGAATGCAAGGAATTCCTGATTGCAAGCATAAAGGAGCAGATGAGGGTAGGGGAAACGGCATATGATTTCGAGCATAAACAGTCGGTAATTCTTGTCATCGGGGTAAACGGTGTGGGAAAGACCACGTCCGTGGGAAAACTGGCTGGAATCTTAAAGGACCAGGGGCGGAAAGTATTATTGGCTGCGGCGGACACTTTCCGTGCGGCGGCAGGAGAGCAGCTTACCGAATGGGCGAACCGCGCCGGTGTGGATATCATTGGAGGTTCGGAAGGCTCCGACCCCGCAAGCGTCATCTTCGATGCGGTCAATGCGGCAAAGGCGCGGAACGTGGATGTGCTGTTGTGCGATACGGCGGGAAGGCTCCACAACAAAAAAAATCTGATGGAGGAGCTTAAGAAGATTAACCGGATTATCGATAAGGAATTTCCCAATGCCCACAGGGAAAACCTGGTGGTGCTGGATGGGACCACGGGACAGAATGCCCTGCAGCAGGCAAGGGATTTCGGAGGGGTTGCGCAGCTTACCGGCATTATCCTGACAAAGATGGACGGAACGGCAAAGGGAGGTATCGCCGTGGCAATCCAGTCGGAACTGCAGATTCCGGTGAAATACATCGGTGTGGGGGAAACAATTGAGGATTTGCAGAAATTCGATTCCGACCAGTTCGTGAACGCCCTATTTGACATAAAGGATTAAAGATTAAGGCACAGGACAGGGAATAACGTGGAAAACAGGCAAAACAAAAGGAGCGTGGAAAAGCTATGAGTGAGAAAACAGGGGACGGAATCATGGAAGCACAGGATATGCTGACTTTGGATAAATTCGAGGAAGCGTCGGAAGTGGTGAAGCAGGTCACGCAGGAAACGAAGCTGATTTACAGCGACTATTTCAGCAGGCAGACGGGCAACAAGGTATACTTAAAACCGGAAAACATGCAGTTTACAGGGGCGTATAAGGTAAGGGGCGCCTATTATAAGCTGAGTACGCTGACGGATGCGGAACGGAAAAAGGGACTGATTACGGCTTCCGCGGGCAACCACGCCCAGGGGGTTGCCTATGCGGCGAAATGTTACGGGGTAAAGGCGGTTATTGTCATGCCCACCACCACGCCTTTGATTAAGGTGAACCGGACGAAAGGATACGGTGCGGAAGTGGTACTGTACGGGGATGTATATGACGAGGCATGTGCCCGCGCTTACGAACTGGCGGAAGAAAACGGTTATACGTTTATCCATCCTTTTGACGATTTGGCGGTGGCGACCGGACAGGGGACGATTGCCATGGAAATCTTTAAGGACCTTCCGCTTGTGGATTATATTTTGGCGCCGATTGGCGGCGGTGGCCTGGCAACGGGCGTTTCCACGCTTGCAAAACTGTTAAACCCGAAAATCAAGGTGATTGGCGTGGAACCGGCAGGCGCCAACTGTCTGCAGGAGTCCTTAAAGGAAGGAAAGGTCGTTACCCTCGACCGTGTGAACACCATTGCGGACGGTACGGCGGTTAAGACGCCGGGGAGCAAAGTATTCCCGTATTTGTCGCAGAATCTGGACGGCATTATCACGATAGAGGATGAGGAACTGGTGGTTGCGTTCCTGGATATGGTGGAAAACCATAAGATGGTGGTGGAAAATTCGGGTTTGCTGGCAGTTGCGGCCCTTAAGCATTTGGACATTAAGGACAAACGGGTGGTTTCCATTTTAAGCGGCGGCAACATGGATGTCATTACCATGTCTTCCGTGGTACAGCAGGGACTGATTTTAAGGGACCGGATTTTTACCGTTTCCGTGCTCCTGCCGGACAAGCCGGGCGAGCTGAGCCATGTCGCCGACGTGATTGCAAAGCAAAGCGGGAATGTCATTAAACTGGAGCATAACCAGTTTGTTTCCATTAACCGGAATGCGGCGGTGGAACTGCGGATTACCATGGAGGCATTCGGGACGGAGCATAAGAAGCAGATTACCGATGCGCTGCATAAGAACGGCTATCAGCCGAAACTGGTGCGGACGGTGATGTAGAGGAACCGTTATGGCGGACGTATAGGAGCGGGGGGACGGGAAACAGGTTCCCCCCCCGTTTTTATGCACACGGGCACCCAAAGGAAGGATGTCAGCAGAGCTGACGGGTACATGACTCGATTCGTATAAAAAGGGATAGAATATCATAAACTGGAATTAGAAGCAAAACAGGGAGAAGACAAGAAGACAGGAAAGAAAACGGGAAAGAAAACAGGGAAAGGAAATGAATGGTGGAGCATAAAGCGGCAGACGGGCAGCATACTGCAAAGGTACGGCAGGAATATGAAAAAAAACACGAGGAAAAAAAGACGGCAAAGCAAAGGGTGATGGATTACCTGATTATAACCGCCGCTTCCGTGGTATACGGGATGGGGGTCAGCCTGTTCATTGACCCGAATAACATGGCGCCCGGCGGGATAACCGGACTTTCCATTATCCTAAGCCGCGTGGTGCCGCTGGAAACGGGTACGCTGATCCTGATATTAAATATCCCCATTATCCTGTTAGGCATATGGAAATTCGGACTGCGCTTTATTGTTTCCACGTTTTACGCAATTTTCATGACTTCTTTTTTTACGAACCTGTTTGCCGGATTTGGGGCGGCAACGGATGATATACTTTTGGCGGCACTGGCAGGAAGCGTATTGATTGCGTCTTCCATTGGTGTTATATTTAAACGGGGGGCTACCACGGGCGGGACAGACATCATCGTGAAATGCCTGCGGCTAAAATATCCCCACCTGAAGACGGGAATGCTGTTCTTTGCCATGGATGTGTGTATCGTGGCCCTGTCTGGCATTGTGTTCCAAAATATCGATTCGGCGCTTTATGCGGGAATTTCGGTAGTAGTGACTGCCGTGGTGCTGGATATGGTTCTTTACGGACGGGACGGTGCGAAGCTGGTGTATATTATCAGCGACTGCCAGGTGCGGATTACGGACAGGCTATTGGAGGAACTGGACATCGGAGTGACGCGGTTAAGCGGCGAAGGGGCGTTTAGCGGAAATAAGAAGAAAATCATCATGTGTGTGGTGCATAAACCGCTGGCACCCAAGGTGGAAACCATTGTGAAGGAGGAGGACGCGGATGCGTTCATGATTGTCACCAGCGCTACGGAGATTTTCGGGGAAGGCTATAAGAGTTACTTTGGGGAGAAATTTTAAGGAATGGATTGGGGTGCGGATGAAAAAAGGGAATGTTTTTCCGTCTGATGCGGATGAAGAATTGGGAATGGGAACGGAAATGGAAACAGAGATAGAATCAAAAATGGAATTAAAAATACACGACTTAAACGAAGAGTACCCGTATGAAAAAAGTCCGGGCAGTCCCCTGCGGGGAAGGGCAGAGGCAGGCGGAGCGTCCGGAAAGAACCGCAGGACGCAGTACGGCGGTGCGCGGGACGGAAAGGCGGAAGAACGCGGCGCTTATGCCAGGAGAAGGGGAAAAAGGCAAAGAAGGGAGAAAAAACGCAAGCGCCACAGCGGCGGGGTTGTTTTTCCTGTTTTTCTGTGCCTGCTGGCGCTAACGGCGGTTACGGGATGCGTGGTATTGGTGTTGGAGAACCGGAAGTTACATAATGAAGTCCAGGTAGCCATGGCATATGTGGAAGAAGTCAATGCCGTCACTACCTATACGGAAGAAGAAGTACATGCCATGACGGCAGAGGCGGCGGCAAAGGCGGCAGAGCAGTCTTCTTCGGAAAAAGAAAAGGAGATTTTGGGTGAAATAAGGACGAGGATGGAAAACGGGGAGGGAACGGCGCCGGTGCTGCGTTCACTTTACAAGGATGAACTGGTGGTGGCGGCAGACGGCAGGTACTATTTTTTCCCGATCGTGGATACGTTAAAGCATCATTCTTACCAGGCGGAACAGTTTCAAATGAACGAAGAAGGGATACTGGAATATTGGGCGGACGGGCAAGTGGCTTCCAAAAAAGGTATTGACGTTTCGCGCTACCAGGAGGAAATTAACTGGCGGAAAGTTGCCGGGGACGGTGTAGATTATGCGTTTATCCGTTTGGGAATACGCGGCGCAACAGAAGGAAAACTGGTACTGGACACCACATATGAGGATAATATGGATGGCGCTTTGGATAACGGCATCGATGTAGGCGTATATTTTTTTACGCAGGCGCTGAATAAGGAAGAAGCGGTGGAGGAAGCGGAATTTGTGCTGGAGCATTTGGGCGGATATGACGTAACATACCCCATTGTGTTGGATGTGGAAGAAGTGACGACGAAAAATCCCCGTACCGAAAACCTGACGAAACAGGAGAGAACGGAAGCCTGCATCGCATTTTGTGAGCGGATTAAAGAAGCGGGCTATACGCCCATGATTTACGGGAATCTGAAAACGTTCCTGCTCATGCTGGATATGGAGCAGTTGGAAGAATACGAGAAATGGTTTGCTTTTTACCAGACACCACTGTATTTCCCTTATGAGTTCAGCGTTTGGCAGTATACATCCACCGGAAGCGTGAACGGGATAAAGGGGGATGTGGACATGAATGTCAGTATGAAGGACTGGGGAAACGAGTGACGCAGCGGGGTTAAACGGGGCTGTTTTATCTGAAACGGAAAGCCGACGGCGAGCAGACTATTGCAACATGTAATAAAAGAAAGGAAAATAAGATGGCAGATACGAACTTAGCACAGGCGGTCGAGGCAGCAAATGTTTCAAGCGCCTATGATACAAACATAAAATTTCTGCTTGCAGACAAGCAAATACTGGCGCGGATTTTAAAGTATGCCGTTTTGGAATTTAAGGATATGGCGATTGAGGATATTATAGACAGTATTGGAGAGGATATTGAAATCGGGACGAGGCCGCTGGATGCGGGACTTTCAAACCTGGGGCGCGTAAACGCAGCCAGTACGGAGGACAACATTCCGGGAGAGGGGAAAATTTTCTTCGATATTCGTTTTGCGGCGTATCATAAAGAAACGGAAATGAAATTTTTAATTAATTTGGAGGCACAACGTTCGTCAGATCCCGCTAAATTAGGGTATCATTTGGAGAACAGAATTATATTTTATCTTGCCCGGATGATTTCCGCACAGAAACAGACTGAATTTTATCACAGTGACTATGATAATTTAAAAAAAGTCCGAAGCATATGGCTATGTTTGTGTAACAGCGAGGACGGTGATTCCATTGAAGAGATTGGCTTTGGCAGAAATACAGTTTTTGGAAATAAGGTAAATCCGTATGATATGGATCTGATGCGGGGTATCATTATCAGTGTAAGAAGCGGGGAAAACATAAAGGATTCTCAAGACATACTGATCTCCATGCTGGAGAAGCTGCTTTCCGAGGTAAGCGTGGAGGAAAAGAAGCGTATACTTACAGAGGAATTTGGGATGATAATGACAACTGAACTGGAAGGGAGGATGCAGACTATGTGTAATTGGTCGGAAGCTATTTTAGAAAAGGGCATGGAAAAGGGCATGGAAAAGGGTATGGAAAAGGGCATGGAAAAGGGCATGGAAAAGGGCATGGAAAAGGGCATGGAGAAAGGCATGGAGAAAGGCATGGAGAAAGGTATGGAAAAAGGTATCGAAAAAGAGCGGCTTAATGCGATTGAAAGAATGATTCAGGCCGGTGCCGCAAAAGAGCAGATCATATCTTTTGGCTATACCGAAAAGGAAATTGTGCAAGTAGAAAGTGCTTTATGCAAAAAGGCATAGACGTATGCTATTCAGACAATGTTCAGAAGATGATCCGATACGGTAAAAGCTGCCGCTTTACGATTTCCTAATCGTTAAAGCGGCAGCCCCTTTTTCTGTTTTTTCCATATAAGCCATTCTTTCCTGTCCGGTTATTGGGATTTTACTTCCTTCCAAAGGTCATTATACAACTGGTCGGCGTCTTCGCCCAAATACCGGAAGGTTTCCAGACCGGAATACTGCGACAGGTCGGGAAATGCGATGGATGAGTTGCGGATATCGTCTTCCTCAATCAGCTCCCTTGCGGCATCGTTAGGGGTGGAGTAGGTAATGTATTCAAAATTCATGAGCGCAATATCAGGCCGGCACATGAAATCAATAAATTTTTCCGCATTTTCCTTATTCGGGGCATTTTTGGTAATGACCCAGGAATCAATCCACACATTGGTGCCTTCTTTTGGAATCACATATTCCAAATCCGGGTTCTCACGCTGGGTGTAAATAGCTTCGCCGGAGTAGATGACACCGATGGCGGCTTCATTGCCGATCATTTTATCACGTACCTGGTCTACCACATATGCCTGAACCAGGGGTTTCTGTTCAATTAAGGCATTCTTTGCGGTTTCCAGCTCCGCAGCGTCCGTGGAATTCATGGAATAGCCGTTCCATTTCAAGGCAACCATGAAAGCGTCGCGGACGGAGTCCTGCATCAGAATATTATCCGCATAGGTTTCGTCCCAAAGAACGCTCCAACTGTCAATCGGTCCATCCACCATTGTTTTGTTGTAGAGGATACCCACCGTGCCCCAGCAGTAGGGGACGGAATACTTGTTTTCGGGGTCAAATTCTTTGGACTGCTCCCAATATTGGCTGCCGATATTTGCCTTGGCATTGGGAATGTTGTTAAAATCCAGCTCCGCAAGCAGGTCATTTTCCAGCAGCTTTTGGATCATATAATCGGAAGGGCAGATGACGTCATATTCCGCCGCGCCGGCTTCTACCTTCGGGTACATGATTTCGTTGGTTTCAAATTCGTCATAAACAACCTGAATTCCGGTTTCCTCCTCGAACATTTCCAGCGTTTCGGGGTCCAGGTATTCCCCCCAGTTATATACGATGACTTCCCCGTTTCCACCGGAGCCGTTTCCCCCGCATCCCGTAAGCGGAAGCAGAAGTACCGCGGATGCACAAATTAAGGATAAAATTTTGTTCATAATGCCATTCTCCTCACTTTTATATTTTATTGTTATGCCTTTTATTTTTCAATTTTTTTCCTTTGGCGGTCGGTTTACCAAAAACAGTAACAGCAGCACCGTTAGGAAAATAATGGTGGACAGCGCATACATTTCCGGTTTGATTCCTTTTTTCACTTCCGTGTAAATTTTGGTGGACAGGGTGTCCACGCCGGCGCCTTTGGTGAAATGGGTGATGATAAAATCGTCCAGGGACATCGTAAACGCCATCAGATAGCCGGACAATACACCGGGAAGGATATCGGGGAACACCACTTTGAAAAAGGCATGGAGCGGTGAAGCGCCCAAATCCATGGCGGCTTCATAAACACTGGCATCCACCTGACGGATGCGCGGCATGACGCACAGCATCACGTAAGGGATGCAGAACGTAATATGCGAAAGCAGGATAGTGCCAAGCCCGAACTTAAAACCGAAGCTGATGAATAAAAGCATCAGTGAAATACCCGTCACGATATCCGCATTCAGCATGGGGATGTTGGTAATACCCATGACGACGGCACGCTTTTTCCTGGTCATCCGGTTGACGGCGATGCAGGCTGCAGTGCCGATGACGACAGCGGCAAGGGAAGCCGCAAAAGCGATGAACAGTGTATTCCAAAGCGCCTGCATGATTTCCCGGTTTCCGAAAAGGGAAACATACCATTTAAAGCTAAAACCGTCCCATTTCGTACGGACCCGGCTGGCGTTGAAGGACAGCAGGATTAATGTCAGGATGGGGGCGTACAAAAAGAGGAAAATCAGTCCGATGTATATTTTTTGTGCCGTTGTTTTTATGGCGGTTGACTTAACCGCAGCCGTTTTTGTCATAACATGCTTCCCTCCCCGTTTTTGTCAAAGACGGCGGAAATGACCATATTGAAGATGATGAAGACCATCAGCACAATGGACAGCCCGCTTCCGAGATGCCAGTTACCCGCCTGCGTAAATTCTTCCTCAATGACATTGCCAATCAGGAGTATTTTGCTTCCCCCCAGCAGTTTGCTGATAACAAATGTAGTAAGAGCCGGGACAAATACCATGGTGATGCCGCTGATAACACCGGGTATGGAGAGCGGAAACGTAATCTTAAGGAAGGTCTGTATCCCGTTCGCTCCCAAATCCCGCGCCGCATTGACCACGTTTGGATCGATTTTTACCAGCGCATTGTAAATGGGCAGCACCATAAAAGGAAGGAAATTATATACCATGCCGAAGATGATGGCGGCAGGGGTGTTAATGAGGTTTAACGGGGGCAGGTGAAAGAAGCCCAGTATTTGGTTTAACACCCCGTTTTTCTCCAAAAGGGTCTGCCATGCCAGCGTCCGAAGCAGGAAATTCATCCACATGGGCAGGATAAACACCAGTACGATAAAGCTGTGCTGGCTTACGTTCATGTTGGCAAGAATCATGGCAAGCGGATATGCCAAAAGGAAGCATATCAGCGTGCTTACGACGGACAGACCGATGGAAAGCCAGAGCGCCTTGGCATGTTCCGCTCCCATGATTGCCGCCACGTTTCCGATGGTAAAGGCACCGGTTTTGTCCGTCAGTCCGTAATAAAATACCATGCCAAGGGGCACGAGTATGAAGATTGCCGCCCATACCAGGTAAGGGGCGGACAGCAGTTGGCCGGTTCGTTTTTTATTCTTCAATTGCAGCAGCCTCCTCGTCTTCGGATTCCGGTTTGTTCATAATCTGGATATTGAACGGGTTTACGCGGATACCCACATTGGTGCCGACGGGAAACATCTGCGTGGAATGCACCAGCCATTCAAAACTGTTTGCCATGACTTCCATTTCATAATGGACACCTTTGAAAATCAGGTGGGAAACCACCCCCTGTATGGTTCCGTCCCCCGGTTCCACCAGTTCCACGTCTTCGGGGCGGATGACCACATCCACGGGTTTGTTTTTTCCGAAACCGGTATCCACACAGGCAAATTTCGTGCCGAGGATGGATACCAGTTTATCTTCGATCATAAGGGCATCTATGATGTTGCTGTCACCGATAAAGTCCGCCACAAAAGCATTTTCCGGTTCGTTGTAAATGGTTTCCGGCGTGCCGATCTGCTGGATGTAGCCCTGGTTCATGACTACGATGGTGTCGGACATGGTGAGGGCTTCCTCCTGGTCATGGGTCACATAAATAAACGTGATGCCAAGCTCGTTTTTCAGCCGGATCAGCTCATACTGCATATCCTGCCGCAGTTTTAAGTCCAAAGCGCCCAGCGGTTCATCCAAAAGAAGTACCTTTGGCTCGTTTACGATGGCCCTTGCGATGGCGATACGCTGCTGCTGGCCGCCGCTTAGGGAATCGGGCATACGTTTTTCATAGCCTTCCAGGTTCACCAGCTTTAAGGCATATTTAATTTTGTCTTCTATGTAGCTTTGGGATTTGTTCTTTATTTTTAATCCGAAAGCGATGTTTTCCGCAATGTTCATATGGGTAAAGAGCGCATATTTCTGGAAAACCGTGTTTAGCTGCCGTTTGTTTGGCGGAAGGGAAGTGATGTCCTGTCCGTCAAAAACTACGCGCCCCCTATCGGGACTGACAAAGCCCCCCAAAATGCGGAGGGTAGTGGTTTTGCCGCATCCGCTGGGCCCCAAAAGAGTCAGGAATTCGTTTTCGTGTATACTTAAATTCAGTTCATCCAGTACCAATTCACCGTCAAAGGACTTGGAAATGTCAAGTAAATGAATCAGTTCTTTTTTCATGGAAGTGACCTCCGGTATCTTGTATCTTTAATTCATTCCGATTCTAAAAATGTGATGCTGCTTTCCGCATCCAAAGGGGATGCCCGGTCAGAAACTGGGGGGTGTGCTGACCCATAGAATGACGGCGCCGGTTTTGGCGTTGGCCGTAATAAAATGGGTGGTGTCAGCACGGAAGTAGAAAGATTCCCCTTTTTTTGCCCGTACTTTGCGTTTGCCAAGCTCTATGGTGATGCTTCCCGACAGCACATAACCGAATTCCTCGCCTTCGTGCGGATTGTCGGGATAGGTGGAGCCGCCCGGTTTTAAGGTGAGGCGG
Organism: uncultured Kineothrix sp.; assembly: GCA_910587275.1. GTDB lineage: Bacteria > Bacillota > Clostridia > Lachnospirales > Lachnospiraceae > Kineothrix. The sequence goes on along the minus strand of CAJUMD010000060.1, from coordinate 1,796 downwards.
ATTGGCTCCATGATGTTTTTCTGGGCGTTTGGGATAATCCATTCCACGGTGTTGCCCAGTTCCTCATCCACTTTTTCAAAATAGTCCGCATCGTGGAATACGATTTGTTCTTCCTTCATGGTTTCAGAGAAAAATTCCTGCAGGTCCGTCCCAAGGCATTGCAGGATATCCACCAGGGTGGCGATGGAGGGGGAAGTGAGGTCCCGTTCCAACTGGGAAATGAACCCTTTGGAAAGCTCGCAGCGGTCGGCGAGCTCCTCTTGGGTAAGACTTTTCTGTATTCTTAGTTCTTTCAGGCGGCTGCCTATTTCCATATTCCAAACGCCCCCGTTCTTCTTTAAATCCTAAACTCAAAGTTTACTGATACTAAACAGACACTGATACCCATTATACTAGGAGTTATCCGTATGTCAATAGGGAATGACAAAAAAAAAATCTTGTGTTATAATGTAAGATATCCTTCCGGCCCAAAGAGCGGGTGAAAGAGGGAAATAAAGGAAATATTTGGAAATACGGCAGCAATGGAGGGAAGATCCGATGGAGAATGGAAAATATGTGGCATATGTTTCAACCTATACGGTGAGCAAAGGGGACAATCATGGAATAAAGATTTATGACGTGGATTTGGAGAAGGGGAAACTGACGGAGAAAAACCAGGTGGAGATTACGAATTCCTCTTACGTTTCCATTTCCCACAGCATGAAGTTTCTGTATTCCATTACGGACTTTGGCGTGGAATCTTATAAGATTATGGAAAACGGGGATTTGGAGGTTATCAACCATGCCACCATTAATGGCATGAGGGGGTGCTATCTTTCCACGGATTATGAGGATAAATTCCTGTTCGTGGCAGGATATCATGACGGGAAGATTACGGCGCTCCGCTTAAGGGAAGACGGCGGCGTCGGGGAAATTACGGACGAAATCTTCCACAAAGGTCTTGGGAGCATTGCGGAGCGGAATTTCCGCCCCCATGTGAACTGCGTGAAAATGACCAGGGACAACAAATACCTGTGTGCTGCGGATTTGGGCATGGACCATGTGAAGGTATATCGCTTAGACCATGAGAAAGGCACTTTAAAGCTGGCGGACGTCATCAGGAGTGAACAGGAGTCCGCACCAAGGCATTTAAAATTTTCGCAGGACGGCAAATTCCTTTACATTGTCCACGAGTTAAAGAATTACATTGATGTATATACTTACAGGGAAGTCCATGACAATAACCCGGAATTTGAGAAAATACAGACCATATCCACGTTAAACGATTACCATGCCAGCAATTCGGCAGCCAGTGCGTTAAATTTCTCCGATGACTTTAACTATATGGTAAGTTCCAATGCAGGGGATAACAGCGTGGTTATGTACCAAATTAATAAAGAAACGGGACTGCTTACGAAAATGCTGTGCCTGCCAATCAGCGGCGATTATCCGAAGGATGCGGCGCTTTTCCCTGACAACCGCCATTTGGTATCCTTAAACCATGAGTCAAATACCATGACATTTTTTGAGACGGATTTAAAAAAGGGACTGATTGTTATGAGCGGTCCGGAGGTACATGTGGAACAGCCGAACTGCATTATCTTCCATAAGCTGAGGAATGCTTAAGGATTGGGCGGACGCGGACGCAAAAGCCCGGAGCGGAACCCCCTGCCCGGTTTGTCCTTTCCGCCCTGTGCTTCCCGGCAGGTAGCTGTTCCAACCTGATGGCAAAAATGGGCTATTTCTAATTGTTCCCCAAAGGCGGTTTAAGATCGGAAGAGCACACGTCTGAACTCCAGTCACCGTCCATTATCTCG
>CAJUMD010000059.1 GCA_910587275.1 uncultured Kineothrix sp. | reverse complement strand
CAGCTTTAATTATCCAATGTAAAACTATGTGTTATTTTGTGTTCAATGTACTAGTCAATGGCATCGCAAGTATGCCCGCAGAACTGGCCGCATACCTGGACGAGACAGTCCAAAAGGTCATGGCATGGGGCCAGCAGATGCTTAGCAATGCGCAGGCCATAATGCGGAACGTGGTAAACACCGCCGTAAAACTGATTGCACAGCTCCCCGGTAAAATATGGACATGGCTGGTAAACGTGGTCACAAAGGTGGTCCAGTGGGGACAGCAGATGATGGCCACGGCAGCCAATGCCATACAGAACATGATTTCCAGCATCATTTCCCTTCTGTCACAACTGCCCGGTAAGGTATGGACATGGCTTGCCAATGTAATCGCGAAGGCAGTGGAATGGGGCAGGCAGATGTTGGACAACGCGCGGACGGCAATCAGCAGCATGGTTTCCGCCGTCATTTCCCTTCTGTCGGAACTGCCCGGAAAAGTGGCCGCAAAGCTGTCGGACGTACTGGCAAGGGTCGCGGAATGGTGCAGTGACATGATACGGAAAGGCGCGGAGGCGGCACGCGGCCTGTTCGATGCGGTCGTGGACGGCATCAGCGGCCTGCCGGATAAAATGGCGGAAGTGGGAAGCAATATCATTACCGGCATATGGAACGGCATTTCAGGCGGCTGGGAGTGGTTAAAGGACAAGGTTGCGGACGTGGCCAACAGCCTGCTGGACAGCGCAAAGGGCGCGCTCGGGATAAACTCCCCGTCAAGGGCATTCCGTGATGAATTCGGGAAATGGCTGATGCCGGGAACCATGGAGGGCATAAGGAAGTCCATGCCGGGGACACTGCGGGAAATGCGGGAACAGGCGGGGGAACTGCTGGCGGCCATGCAGGGCACGGTGGCCGCATCCATGGGGGAAGTCTCCCTGAGTGCATCCGGCGCGGCCGGGGCGCTGGCACTGGCGTCCGCGGGCACGGTCGTGTATAACGACAACCGCATGGAACAGGAGAACAATTACCATGTGCCGGTGGCGACACCGGCGGAGACAAACAGGGCGCAGAGGGAAGCGTTCCGGAAATTTGCCGGGGGTGTAAAGTAATGACGGTAAACACGCTGAAAATCGAACTTGCCTGTAACGGCAGGACACTGGAAATGGGACCGGGCGCGGATTTGGACATTACCGCGGTATCGGGGCTGGAATCCTCGGAGCTGGGGATAAGCACGTCCGACAATGCGCTGGTGGACGGGGTATCGGTGGACGGTAAGAAAATCGGCGCCCGCGCCATACACATCGAAGCGAAATTCCGCAGCGGGCGCAATAATCCGGAAAACCGTGCGGCGGTCATCAAGTTTTTTAACCCGAAATACACGGGGAAAGCCTTAATCACCAACATGGGGATTTCCCGGAACATCACCTATGAACTGGAAGGGTGGACGTTTGCAGAACAGCGTAACCTGGATACAAGGCTTGGAATTATCGCCGACCTGATGTGCCCGGACCCGTACATGCTGAATGTTGATAACTTCGGGAAAAACATGGCGCACTACACGGCACAGTTCCATTTCCCGTGGCACAGCCTTGCACGGCGCGCCCAAAATAAAAAGGATTACCCGGAAAGGGCAAGGGGGCTGATGCTGGGCGGCATGATTACGGGATACCGGACGCTCCATAAGGAAGTGGTGCTTTCCAATGACGGGGACGTGCCCACGGGCGTGCAGATTCAGTTCGTGGCCAAACGGGGCGCCGTGCGCAATCCGAAAATCACCAATACGGGTACCGGGCAGTTCATGCGTGTGGTATGCGGGCTGGAACAGGGGGACGTCCTGCTTGTTGACACGGACCCGCGCCACCAGGTGGTGGAACTGAACGGGTCAAACTATTACCACCACATTGACCGGAAATCGGACCCCTTCCAACTGGAGGTCGGGGACAATTACCTTGAATACGATGCGGATGAAAATTATACGAATTTGGACGTGAACCTGTATTACCGTCCGAAATACCTGGGGGTGTGACATGCAGTTCATTATATTTGACGGGGATTTTCAAACCATGGGTTCCATAGGGGTATTCAATACCCTGCTGTGGTACCGCCGTTATTACAGTCCGGGGATTTTTGAGCTCCATGTCCCCGCGGAATACTTTGACCTGGTAAACAGGGGCCGGTACCTTTACCGGAACGACCGCACGGAACTCGGGGTCATCCGGGAAGTGAATTTCATGCACGGGGAAAAAGGGGAGAAGACGGCATACTGCAAGGGGTATTTTGCGGAGCACCTGCTGGACAGCAACGTGCTTTTCCCGGCGTTTAACCAGACCGGTACCCCCGAAACGCTGGCGCGTTCCGTGGTCAGCCGTTATGTCATAAACCCGGCGGATGCGGGAAGGAAAATCCGCGGCATCCGGCTCGGGCGGGCGCGGGGCGGGGGCAGTCCCATAACCCTGCAGAATACGGGGGACCATGTGGGGACCCGCCTGTACGACATGCTGAAAACACAGGAAATGTCGCAGCGCCTTGTTTTCGACTACCTGGAAAACACGCTGTCCTATGAGGTATGGAAAGGGCTCGACCGGAGGGATTCACAGACGGAAAACAGTTGGGCGGTCTTTTCCGACCATTTCCGCAACATTAAGAACGCGCAGTATGACCGCGACGCGTCGGACTGCAGGAACTTTGCGTACGTGGCGGGGGAAGGGGAAGGCGCGGAACGGAAGGTGGTGGAGGTGGACGTCCGGCAGGGCTCCGGGGAGGAGCGCAGGGAACTGTGGGTGGATGCACGGGACCTGCAGCAGCATTCCGACACGGTAAACTACACGGATGCACAGTACCGGGACCTGCTGTTCCAGCGCGGGCTTGAAAAGCTGTCCGATTATGCCGCCGTGGAAAAGGTGGACAGTGACATTGACCCGGCCGCAAACCTTGCCTACGGCACGGATTTTGACCTGGGCGACCTGTGCACCTACCGGTACAGCGACGTGGACATGGAGTGTTCCAAGCGGATCACGGAAATCCAGGAAGTGCTGGAAGGCCCAAAAAGGACGTTAAGCGTCATTTTCGGAAATGACGGCGCGACGGATTTTAAGAAGATAATCAGGAAGGAGACGACATAGGGATGGCGTTAAGGTACGGGTATTTTGATTCGGAAATCACGGGCGTGGATGATGAGGGGATGCCGGTCTTTGACCGGGCGGAAACCTCCGACCTGTTTGCGCTGCTGTTTGCAAGCCTTGTCAGTGACGGGGTGCTTGCGCAGCCGGGAAACTGTTTCCGGGTGCTGGGGGCGGGCAGCGGCATGGCGGTGGACGTGCAGCCGGGTTTCGGCATGGTGAGGGGGCATTTTGCCTATGACAATGAAGCCAGCCGGCTGGCCGTGGAACCGGCGCCGCAGAAATACGGCAGGATAGACCGGGTGGTACTGCGGTGCAATTACCTGGACCGCATGGTCGAAATCGTGGTAAAGAAGGGCACGGAAGCCGCAAGGCCTGTTCCGCCCGTGCTGGTGCGCCCGAACGCGGGCGATTATTATGAACTGTGCCTAGCCAACATACGGCTGGCCGCCGGACAGAAAAACATCACGCAGAGCAGCATCACGGACACACGGGCGGACAGTTCCGTGTGCGGCTACATCACGCAGCTGATCGACCATCTGGACACGGATGTCTTTTTTGCGCAGTTTGAGGCGTTTTACAGGGAATTCGTGGATAAATCGGAAACCAGTTATACACAGTTCGTGCAGATGGCGCAGGATGCCTATAAGGCTTTCAGTGAGGACATCACGGCATACCTTGCCGCGCTGAAAAAGGACAGTACGGATGCGTACAACGGCCTGATCGACCTCATGAACAATTTTTACAACAGCCTGTCGGCAAAGGGGAAGGAACTCCATGACAGGTACAGTGAGGAAATTGCCGCCTACGTGGAGCAGCTGGAGGAAAAGGGCAGTTCCGACCTTGCCGCAATCACGCAGCAGCTTTTGGATTTCCGTAACACGAACGAAGCGGAGTTCCTGGCATGGTTTGAGCGGATAAAGGGGATGCTGGGGTCGGATCCGGCAGGGAACCTGCAGAACGGCCTTGACGGGCTGGCGGGGCGTTTGGAAGACCTGGAGGAAATGCTGTTTACGGGCATGGTGCGGATGAAACTGGAAACGGGGCAGGGTGATTATGCCACGGACTGCCTTGGGAACCCCATACTGGCAGGACATCCCATCTGCAGGTGCGGGAAATAAAATGATATCAGGAGGACATGGAAATGAACCAAGGGAAAAAAATAACGGAACTGGAAAAGGCAGCATCCGTCCCGGACGGAAGCAGCTACATCGTGGAAATGGGGGACGGGACGGGTACCAAGCGGGTACTGCATGAGGACATGGTAAAATCCGTGGGCAGTTCCCTCCCGCTGGGTGAAACGGCGGAACTGGAGACACGGAACAGGGATAATTTTGTCGGCGCAATAAACGAGCTTGTCCGGAAAATGGCGCTGGGGGGGATAGCGTATAAGGGTGCGTATGACCCGGAAGCGGAATATGAACGTCTGGATGCGGTTTTTTACGAGGGAAGCACGTTTGTGGCCATGAAGGACGGACCGGAAGGACCGCCGACGGCTGACGTGGCAAACTGGCAATACCTTGCCAAAGGTTTTATGGAGGGGTATCTGCTGGCAAAATCACAGCTTGTCAATAACCTGCTGGCAACGGAACCGGGAAACCCGCTGGACGCGGTGCAGGGGAAGGCACTGGCGGACATGATTAGTGGGATAAACGGCAATTTACCCGAATTTGTGATACGGAGGGTAACCACTGCGGCAACTGCGTCTGAATCAACATTCTGTCCCCCTCCGGATAGTAGCTGGAATTACAAAAATACAATCGTATTAAAAACCAGGTGCCTTCATACAGGAAACAGTACTTATTACGAAAATGTTTTAGCATGCAGTCAAATTTCAAGCAGCCATATCAGGCTGATCTATGCGAACCCTGAAAATGTAGCCAGTTTTTTAAACACAAAGGCGGAGGTATACCTAATGAAGATTCCGGTATGACTTATATAATTAAGCTGTTCTTTCCCAAATGTATACTGCTTTGTAAGGCGGCATATTGTTATGCGCACCGCCTCCACCAGCAGTCTCATCAGCCGGGGTAGTATCTACAGAATTGGCATTCACCGCCCATGCCTGTTCAATGCTTCCCCCGGATGCCGGATGAAAGGATGTTTCCACCCTTATCGTATGTCTGTGTCTTGGCATCTCTGCGGTGGTTAATGTGTGTTTTGCCTCGCCTCCGATTGCATTTACCTTATATGTGCTGGATGCCCCGAGCAGAAATCTTCCTTCAATTTTAAGCCATTTTGTGCCCCCATACACAGCGATAACTTTTGCTTCTGTATTTAGTGTTGTACTATGTATAATCATGCCGACATGAGATAAATTGCCGTTTATCCCACTACCGTCTGATTGCTTCTGTTGGGTATAATAGAACTAAAAAAAAAAAAACAGGAGGATCAACGGATGCTGGAACAGGTGATAACGAAAGTGTTACAGGAAATGACGGGGAAGGGGACGGAAGAACTGAAAGGCGTTTTATACGGTGTACTTTCGGGATATGACATTACCGAAAAGGCTACGGAGCTGCAGCGGATTGACAAAAGCTGGGAGGAGGAACTTGGGGCTTTTCTTGTACGAAAGAGGGTGGAAGGGCGTTCGGAAAGGACAATCGAACAGTATAATTTACACCTCAGGAGAATGCTTCGCTACCTGAATAAACCGGTGGGTGAAATAACGGATTCCGACCTGTTTGCGTATATAACAATGTACAAAAGGCAGCGGGGAGTGTCGAATGTGTATTTGGATAACATAAGGCTGGTATGCAGTTCCTTTTTCGGTTGGCTGAATGCCAAGGGGTACATAGGGAAAAACCCGGCATCAGGGCTTGACCCGATAAAAGCGGAAAAGCGGATAAAGAAGCCGCTGTCAGACACGGAACTGGAAATACTGCGCCGGAAATGCGTGCTGGAAAGGGATATTGCGCTTATTGAATTCCTTTACAGTACGGGCGTCAGGGTGTCGGAACTGGTTGCCTTAAACAGACGGGACATAGATTTTGAGGAAATGAAGGTGGTAGTGTATGGGAAAGGGGCGAAGGAAAGGGAAGCCTACCTTACTGCGGCTGCCTGCATACACCTTAGGGAGTACCTTGCTTCGCGGACGGATGCCGGTGAAGCGCTGTTTGTAAGCCTGAAGGCCCCGCATGACAGGCTGACGGTATCGGGCGTTGAAGAAATGCTGCGGAAGCTGGGAAGGAGTACCGGCATAAGCAAAGTGCACCCGCACCGTTTCCGGCGGACAATGGCAACAAATATTTTAAACAAGGGAATGCCGATAGAAGAAGTGAAGGAAATACTTGGGCACGTAAAGCTGGATACGACCCTTATTTACTGCCAGGTAAGCAAAGAAAACGTGAGGCATCACCACAGAAAATATATGTCTGCATAGAAATTAAGAAAGAGTAAAATGCAACCTAAAAAAGTCTACCGGTCGGTAGGCTTATTTGTCGTTAAGGGAAAAGATAAGGGGGGTGGTATGCATGTAGAAAATGGGAAAGATTACAGAGTATAAAATAAGAGATAAACGGCAATTTAGGGAAAGAATACATCGCTAACAGTGAACTTATTTCTTGCGTTAATGGAAATTCTACCTCAACCGGTGCGCGGCTGGTAGTGCCTGCCGGTGTATATGCCATATCAGCATCTGCCGTATGGGAAAATGGTACCAATAACCTGAATGGGAACCGAAGGATTTCCGTACTACGGGGAGATTTTTACAATGCGGAGGCTGTAACTGCTAATGACGCTGCCGGATGCAGAAGTGCACAGGTGCAGTCATGCTGTGGACTTTTTATCAGTTCAAGCAGTAATGTCCTGCGTATTTTCCTTTTGCAGAACAACACGTCATCCGCTGAAATAGCCGCTAAAAATATAAAGCTGCTGGCAGTAAAAATTAAATAACAGGTGTTTGGCAACAGTATAAATGCTGCTAACTAAAAAATACTGCGTCAATATCAATCTTCCAGTTTGCATCGGTTAGGTTATAGGTAACTTTCGTATCGGACGCATATGTTACTTTTGCAACTTTTCCGGAATCGGTTGGGTCGTATTCGTAATTATAGACCCTTACATCCCCTGTAAAAGTACGCTTTGGTATGCATACACTGTTTGCAATCGTATACTTCCCCAAGTAGCGGTATGTAAACAAAAGCAGTGCCGCGTTTTTGATGGACTTTATCGTTACCGCGGTATCGCTGGCCGTGCCGCCATTCAGGGTAGTGATTTTTTCAATGCGGATTTTCGCTAAATTGCCGTTTATCCCACCAGTAACTAAAAACACCACGCAAACAGGAAAGGAAGAATTATATGGAAAAGGATACTTTAGTGTTAAAGGATGGCACGGTAATGGAACTGGAGACAGGGGCAAGTCTGGGTGACGCCAGGGTACTGTTTCCGGACAAGGCAGCATTCCTTGCGGGATGGGACAGGATGTCGGAAGACAATTTATCGGAAGTGCAGGTGAAAAACGGTGCCGGGCTGGCCGTCGGAAGATATGCGGATCTAGTGCTGGTAAACGAAACATCTTCCGTACAGGCGGACGGAACCGTCCTCACATCCTTCTGCTTCAGGGAAAAGGATGCCATGGAAAAAAGGATGGACGCCATCGAAACGGGACAGGGGGTACAGGATGCGGCGCTGGGTGAAATGGCGGAGGAACTGACCAACACACAGATGGCACTGACGGAGGCATACGAAATGATGGGAAATGCGGAATAACGGGGCAGCCGGCGGGTGGTTGGAAAGGATCCTGCCGGAAGTCCTGTTTTATTTCATACAGGGAAAGGGGGTGGAGGACATGGCAACCGTATATGCACTGCTGATCATCAAGGGCAAGAAAGCCTACACTGATGTTCCGGCAAAACTTAAGGCACAGGTCAGGGAAATCCTGTATGACATGGAAGTTCCCGAACTGGCCGCGGAATAGGACGCTTTCCCCAACAGGGGAATAACTGCCAAGGGCATACGTTAGGGCATCCGTATGGCGCCATATGCGCGTCAGGCGGGTGCCTTTTCAGTGTGCGGAAAGGACGGAAAAATGAAAATGAAACTGTTAACTTTAATAGGCGTGATTGGAAGCGGAATTGCTTCCCTGTTTGGCGGCTGGGATGCCGCACTTGTCACGCTGCTGATTTTCATGGGGATCGATTATGTTACCGGCCTGACCGTTGCCGGTGTCTTCCATAAATCGGAAAAAACGGAAAACGGCGCGCTGGAAAGCCGTGCCGGATGGAAGGGGCTGTGCAGGAAAGGCGTGACGCTGCTAGTCGTGCTGGTGGCATGCAGGCTGGATCTGGTCATGGGTTCCAGCTTTATCAGGGATGCCGTGGTCATTGCCTTTATTGCGAATGAAACCATATCCATTATTGAGAATGCGGGGCTGATGGGAATCCCAATTCCCGCGGTCATTACCAAGGCCATTGAGGTACTGAAAAACAGGGCGGAAGCGGAAAGGGGACAGGAATGAACGAAAAACGGATTTATGATTTCTTTGCCGCCAGGGGGATGTCCCCCTGCGGCATTTACGGGCTGATGGGGAACCTGGTGGACGAAAGCGGGCTGAACCCGAGGAACCTGCAGAACACTTATGAAAGGAAACTGGGGTACACGGACGATTCCTATACGGAAGCGGTGGATTCCGTATAGGAATCGTCCGGGATGCCGCAGGATACGGGCTTGCACAGTGGACTTACCATACAAGGAAGGAAAACCTGTTAAACTTTGCCCGGAAACACGGGACATCGGTGGGGGACCTGGATACGCAGCTTGCATTCATGTACGGGGAACTGCAGGGATACCCAAAGGTGTTTAAGGCCCTGATGTCGGCGGTATCGGTGCGGGAGGCATCGGATATTGTCCTGACAAAGTACGAAAGACCGGCAGACCAGTCGGAAGGGGCAAGGCGGCGGAGGGCGCGTTACGGTGAGGAAATACGTTCCCTTCTTACGGGCGGGGGAAAGAAGGAGGAACCCGCCGTGACGGAATGGGAGGCAAGGCAGAAAGTCGTATCGGCGGCGGTCGGATGGTACGGGCGGAAGGAAGCCGACGGTTCCCACCGCGCCATTATAGACATTTACAACGGCCATGTCCCGCTTGCAAACGGGTACCGGGTAAAAGATACGGATTCCTGGTGTGCCGCTTTTGCTTCGGCGGCGGCCATTGCGGCAGGCTGTACGGACATCATCCCGACGGAATGCAGTTGCGGCCGGATGATCGGGCTTTTCCAAAAAGCGGGGCGCTGGGTGGAGGATGATGCCCATGTCCCGTCCGCCGGGGACTATATTTTTTATGACTGGGATGACAAGGGCACCGGTGACTGTACCGGCTGGCCGGAGCATGTGGGCATCGTGGTATCCGTCTGCGGCAATACGGTCAGGGTCATCGAGGGCAATAAGGACGATGCCGTGGGATACCGGGAGATGGCGGTAAACGGGCGTTATATCAGGGGGTATGGAACCCCGGATTACGCGGCAAAAGCCGTACGGGTTTGAATTAGTTGTAAGAATATATTATAATGGTATTATCAGATGAGGCAAGTAAATTTGATAAAGAACGGAGGAAAGGATATGATAGAAGTTATGACAGACAAACAATTTGACAAAATTATAAAAATGATTTCTATGATTTTGGACGGCTGTAAAGATTTGGATGAAGCAAAGAAGAAAGTGAATGAACTTTCAGATACCCCTAAAAAAGACGAAGACGAATAATGCAAAGGGAGCGGAACTTGCCACCGCTCCCTTATTTTCTAATATCATAACTCCGTAAAGAATATTGCAGATATAGATAAACCATATGCATGGGATTTGGCTGCAATGCCGCAGGCGTGGTAGGATGCCGTATCATTGATTCGCCCAGGGAGAGGCTCATTGCCATTCTCACTAACAGTTTCGTTCCGTGCAACGGAAGATTTCCAACGTTGATTGCCATTATTACCATGTTTTTTGCTGGCGGTACGGCGGGGATTGGGGCGTCTCTTTTTTCCGCACTGGTTTTGGCTGGTTTTCTTATGCTGGGTATCGGGATGACATTTTTGGTTTCATGGCTGCTGTCCGTTACGGTATTAAAAGGGGTTCCTTCGTCTTTTATACTGGAGCTGCCGCCATACCGGTGCCCGCAGATTGGGCGTGTCATCGTGCGCTCCGTCTGTGACAGGACACTGTTCGTGCTGGGACGCGCCGTGTCGGCTGCGGCTCCTGCGGGGGCGGTCCTATGGTTTCTGGCAAATATGGAAATGAGAGGTGTGACGCTTCTGTCATATTTGGCGGGAATGCTGGAACCGTTTGCAGGGGTGATGGGGATGGATGGGGTGATTTTACTTGCGTTTATACTTGGAATGCCTGCAAACGAAATTGTGGTGCCGATTATTCTTATGACATATATGTCACAAAGTTCCTTGGTGGAAGTGAATGACATGGGTGTCTTAAAACAATTACTGGTTGACAACGGCTGGACGTGGGTGACGGCGGTAAGCACCATGCTGTTTTCCCTGCTCCATTGGCCATGTGCCACCACCTGCCTGACCATACGGAAGGAAACGGGAAGCGTGAAATGGACACTGGCAGCTTTGCTGATTCCCACCGTGCTTGGATGTGCGGTCTGTATGGGATTCCGGCTGGCAGCCCGGTTGTTTTAGGAAATGACCGCCATCGATTTATCAGGTTTTGAGGGATGCCGACGGGACGGACGGCGGAAGGAGCAGACGGAGACCGGAATTATTTCCGGCGGGAATTTGAATGGGTTATTGCATTTCTGCTGTATGGTGTTATAATGATGCAGATGGGATTGACGCGTATTTTTGGATTACGGCGTAGGAACAGGAAACGGAGTGTGGTATATGGCAGGAAAGGAAAGCGGATTATCCGCAGCGGCAGCAGGGATGGCAGAAGATACGGGAATGGCGGGAAAAAAAGGAATAAGCGGCAGTACGTTAAAACTGATTGCAATTATATCCATGTTCCTTGACCATACGGGTGCAATTGTTTTACAGCGTATGCTGCTGGGAGGCTGGATACCGGTACGGGAAGGGGAGCTGCAAGGGGTGGCAGGGACACTGGGGATTTTGTATATCCTGCTGCGTTTGGCAGGCAGGCTCGGGTTCCCGATTTTCTGTTATCTGCTGATTGAAGGATTCCGGCATACGAGGAATGTGAAAAAATACGCAGGAAGGCTGTTTTTGTTTGCCTTGGTGTCAGAGATTCCTTTTGACCTTGGGTTTATGGGAACTGCTTTTTACTGGGGGTACCAAAATGTATTTTTTACGTTGTTTATTGGTCTTTTGGTAATTGCAGCGCTTCATTACGTGGACGGAAGACAGGATTGGAATATCGTGCTACGGCTGCTGCTTTATGTCCTGGCTGTTGGTGCGGGGGCGCTGCTTGCTTTTGTGTTAAAAACGGATTATAGCGCCATGGGAGTCATAACCATTGCATCCATGTACCTGTTCCGCAGAAACAGGATGATGGAAACGGGGATTGGGTGCGCCATACTTACATTGTCGAACTGGATGGAAATAACGGCGTTTTTCATTTTACTTCCGGTACATTTTTATAATGGCAGACGGGGATGGAATATGAAATGGCTGTTTTATGCTTTTTATCCGCTTCATATCCTCCTGTTGTACCTGATTGCATGTGCCATGGGGCTGGGAGATATAAAGTTTACCGTTTTTTAATGAAAAGTTGGGATTGTATTCCTTGTATTTTCCCGTACGTATTTTAAAATGGAAAGAAAAGTTTTCAAATGTATGGGAAAGAAACGGGGTACGGGTATGAAAGAGAAATTAATTCGTTTTATGCAGGGAAGGTACGGCATGTACGGTGCGGATTCCATGAACCGCTTCCTGTTGGGAGGCGCATTGGCGGCAATGGCGGCATCCGTCTTTTTCAGGTGGGATTTCCTGTATGCGGTTGCGCTGGCAGCTCTTGTTTATGCATATTTCAGGATGTTTTCCAGGAATTACACAAAGCGGTATGCGGAAAATCAGGCGTTTCTCAGGCACACTTCCAAAATCAGGATGTTTTGGGCATCCCAAAAGAGCCTGATGGGACAGAGGAAGACGCACCATATCTACCAGTGTCCGGGCTGCCGCCAAAAGATACGCATTCCCCGCGGGAAGGGGAAGATTATGGTGAAATGCCCAAGATGCGGCAGGGAATTTAAGAAAAAGAGCTGACACCGGATGCTCTGCGGTTCGGAAATTCCGGCTGGCATGGAAGGCGGAAGGATACTTGCGGAAGCAGTTGCATGATGATACAAAAAACAGGAAGGGGGAGGAATCATCCCTTCCTGTTTTTGATGTGCAGCCCCATGGAGCGGAAGTATGCCGCTAAGGGGGAGCTTTCCGGAACTATACGCACTTAACTTCTAAATAACCAAGCAGTTTACTCATGTCGTAGTGGTCGAGGACACCCAGCGTCGGGTCATAGAACGTGCCGTCAAAGTGTACCAGGTAGTGGCAGAAACGTCCCATTTTCTCCATCATGATACAGCATTTCGGGAGGGTTGCATCCTGCCCTTCAGTGTACATGATGATATCCGTGTGGTCAATGCCGTAATAGTTCAGCGCGGAAATGACCCGGTCCATGGTTCCCTGCCACTGACGGCAGTCCATGACGCTGATGACTTCGGCGATGGTTACGCCCGCAAGCATGGCAACGCAGGTTTGTCCGCACAGACCGTCTTCCGGCTGGACGATGATTTCCACATTGTCAATCGTGCGGATTGGTTTGTCAAAGCTGTAAGGGCTGTTTTGGTTCATTTGGATCAGGCTGCCTGCCACATGGAGCAGGATTTTGTGTGTTTTGGAGATATCCACATGGGAGACGGCTTCCTCATCCAAATGGATTTTGTAATTTCCTTTTTCTTCGGGAAGCAGCTCACAGGTGATAATCTTATTGTCCAGTACAAGATCGCCGTTAATCACATCCCTTTGTTTGCATACCTCCCAAATGTTGAAGGGAATACGGATGGTGTAAATGTCATCCAGTTTTTCGATTTTGCCATTAAAAAAATACCTCATTTTGAACCTCCTATCCATTGCTTTCAGTCACACTGTAAGATAAATTTAACAGATTTTTGGCGGAATGAAAACACTTTCAGGGAAATTTTTTTCCGCGTACCGTAAAAAAAACATGCTGATAAAAAAGTATCAAACCTGTTAATTTCTTAACGGATGGGATGGGGATACGGGGCGGATGTATGCAGCCGGATTGCGCGCCCTGTCCGGTCTGCGTCTGCCGTTGAAAATCCATTTCCCGTTCAGGCTATTTTATGGTATACTGTTTGGGAAACCGGAAATCAGGAAATTATGGAGTGTAAAAGGAAAATCCCATGAAGATTTCCTCCTTTTCTAAGCGTCATGTGCACCGTATGAAAAAAACAGATGTTGCAAATATATATTTGCTGTGCAGCGAAAAAACAGCTTGTATTATCAATACTGTCCGCCGCCTGTGACTAGACAGAGTATTCTTGGAGATATGGAAGTTCTGCCTTCAAACAAGAAAATGTTTGATAAATATTATAATGGATATTACAAAGGAGAAGAATTGATTGCCATAATGGATTTGATTATGGCATACCCTGGATTGGGATTACGTACGATACGGATAATTACACCGTGGTTGCAGCCTAACGGGTTTTATAGGAATAAAAAATAAGAAAATAGGAAAAGAAAAAGAGACGAAAATCATGAACGAAAAAGTATTGCAAACCTTAGAATACAACAAAATCATAAACATGCTGGCGGAAAAAGCGAATTCCGAACCCGGCCGCAGGCTTTGCCTGGAATTAAAACCGGATACTGATTTGACCGCCATAAACGAAGCGCAGCAGCAGACCGCGGACGCGCTGACCCGCCTGTTCCAAAAAGGTTCCACCTCCTTTGGCGGCAACAAAGATTTGGGTTATTCCTTAAAATCCCTTGGCGTTGGCGCGGCGCTGTCCGTTCCGGAACTGTTGAAGATTGCCGGGATGCTGGAAAATGTCAGCCGCGTGAAGTCTTACGGCAGAAGGGAGCGGGATGAAGGAGCGGAAGATTCCCTGGATTCCCTTTTTGATGCATTGGAACCGCTGACACCGTTGTCATCGGAAATCAGGCGTTGTATTCTCTCCGAAGACGAAATCAGCGATGACGCAAGTCCTGCCTTAAAATCCATCCGCAGGAACATTGCGTTGACCAACGAACGGATTCATACCCAACTGAACCGTATGGTGAACGGTTCCTGCCGTACTTACCTGCAGGATGCGGTGATTACCATGCGTAACAATCGCTATTGTCTTCCCGTAAAAGCGGAATACAAAGGACAGGTAGCCGGTATGGTGCATGACCAGTCCGCCACCGGTTCCACCTTTTTTATCGAGCCAGCCGCGGTGGTTGCCATGAACAACCAGCTTAAGGAACTCGCCATGAAGGAACAGGAGGAAATTGAGGTTATTCTTGCGGCATTAAGCGCCCAGGCTGCCGAGCATACGGAAGCGCTTTCCCGCAACCAGGAGTTGATGACTACCCTGGACTTCATTTTTGCCAAGGCATCCCTTGCCATGGACCAAAATGCAACGACTCCCGTTTTTAATACGCAGCGGCGCATCCGTATCCGAAAAGGAAGGCATCCCCTGCTGGATAAGAAAAAAGTAGTTCCCATTGACATTGATCTCGGTCAGGACTTTGACCTTTTAGTCATTACGGGCCCCAATACCGGGGGCAAAACCGTATCCTTAAAAACCGTGGGGCTCTTTACGCTGATGGGGCAGGCGGGGTTGCATATTCCGGCATTGGACCGTTCGGAATTGTCCGTGTTTACGGAAGTATACGCGGATATCGGCGATGAACAGAGTATTGAGCAGAGTCTCAGTACCTTTTCCTCCCATATGACCCGCATCGTCTCCATCCTGAAACATGCGGATGAAGGTTCCCTCTGCCTGTTCGATGAGTTGGGGGCGGGGACGGACCCTACGGAAGGGGCGGCGCTTGCCGTTGCCATATTGGATTACCTGCATAAAAGGCGGATCCGTACCATGGCGACCACCCATTACAGTGAGTTAAAGGTATATGCCCTTTCCACCGGGCATGTGGAAAATGCCTGCTGTGAGTTTGACGTCGATACCCTCCAGCCCACTTACCGCCTGTTAATCGGCATACCCGGCAAGAGCAATGCATTCGCCATTTCCTCCAAACTGGGACTTCCCGATTACATCATCCGTGCAGCGAAGGAGCAGATCAGTCAGGAAAACGAGGCTTTTGAGGATTTGATAGCCGATTTGGAACAAAGCAAAATAACCATGGAACGGGAGCGTTTGGAAGCAGCCTCCCATAAAGAGGAAATTAAGCGGTTAAAGGAGCAGTTGCAGAGCAAACAGGACAAAATCGATGAAACAAGGGAACGCATCCTGCGGGAAGCCAACGAACAGGCACGTACCATCCTGCAGGAAGCAAAGGAAGTCGCCGATGAAACCATCCGTGTGTTCCAAAAAGCGGGACCCAACGCTTCCATGAAGGATTTGGAAAAAACGAGGGAAAAACTGAGGGGGAAAATTTCCGATAAGAACGAAAAGCTGGCGCTGAAATCCGCCCAGCCCCAAAAGAAAGAAGTAAAGCCTTCCCAGCTTAAACTGGGAGACAGTGTGAAAATTCTTTCCATGGGATTAAAAGGAACCGTCAGCTCCCTGCCCGACCACAAAGGCAACCTGTTCGTGCAATGCGGCATCATCCGCACGCAGACGAACATTAAGGATATCGCGGTCATTGAGGACGTTCCGGTTACAAAGCCGTCCTCCCTGCAGCGGTCTTCCGGCAGTAAAATTAAAATGTCCAAGTCCTACCAGGTATCCGCGGAGATTAATCTTCTGGGTAAAACGGTAGACGAAGCGCTGTCCGAATTGGACAAATATTTGGACGATGCTTACCTTGCCCATCTCCCCAGCGTGCGTATCGTACACGGGAAAGGAACCGGAGCGCTGCGCAAAGCAGTACAGGGGCATTTGAAAAAAATAAAATACGTGGAATCCTTCCGCCTTGGGGAGCACGGGGAAGGAGATGCCGGTGTTACCATTGCGGTTTTTAAGCCATAATCCGGTTGCTGTATTTCCGTTTTTTTACCACAAACGCTGCAAAAACCACGCCGCCCAAGAGTGTGTTTGAAACACGCCAAGGCAGAATGAGAGGAACTATGGTAAACAAACAAAAAGTTTTAATTGTTGACGACGACAACAATATTGCAGAGCTGATTGCCCTGTACCTTACGAAAGAATGTTTTGAGACCATGATTGTAAACGATGGGGAATCCGCCCTTACGACGGTGGATTCCTTTCATCCCAACTTAATCCTTTTGGATTTGATGCTTCCGGGGATGGACGGCTATCAGGTATGCCGGGAAGTCCGTGCCAAATCCCCCACCCCTATCATCATGCTTTCGGCGAAAGGGGAAATATTCGACAAAGTGCTGGGGCTTGAACTGGGCGCCGACGATTATATGGAGAAACCTTTTGATTCCAAGGAACTGGTGGCAAGGGTCAAGGCAGTACTGCGCCGTTATAAACCGGCGCCTGCGGCTCCCCCGGTTTCCGATGTCAAAAGTGTGGAATATCCGGGACTCACCATCAATCGTACCAATTACTCTGTTATTTACATGGGGGATACCGTGGATATGCCGCCTAAGGAGCTGGAACTCCTTTACTTCCTCGCTTCCTCACCCAACCACGTATTTACGAGAGAACAGCTCCTTGACCAGATTTGGGGATATGAATACATCGGGGATACCCGTACCGTGGATGTCCACATCAAGCGTATCCGGGAGAAAATCGAAGACCATGCCACGTGGCGCATCGCTACGGTATGGGGTGTGGGCTACAAATTTGAAGTTACCCATTCCGCGCCCGCCCAAATACCCGATTAAGGGGGAGGCTTATGAGAAAAACCCTTTACTTAAAAATTCTGCTGGGATACTTTATTTTCGCCTTCTTCGGATTTGTCGTAGTGGCAACTTTCGTATCCAGCATGACCATGGAACAGCTCAAACGCGAAAAAGCGGATGCCCTGTACAAAGAAGCCACACTGATTGCCAATACCTATGCATCGGACTTATACAACAGCGAAGCCTCTTTGGATGCCGTGAAGAAGCAGTTGGATGCCCTGGATATATTCCTGTCGGCAACCATATGGATTATCAACCCCTCGGGAAGAATGGTACTGAACTCATCCGCTCCGGTGGATTTGGAGAACGAAACCGTCATTGAGGGATTCGACCCTACGGTTATCGCAGGTTCTTATTACACTACGGGTACTTTTTTTGATACCTTTGACGAAAATATGCTGAGCGTGTTTGCACCCATTACTTCCAGCTATAAGGTAAAAGGCTATGTGGTCATCCATGCCCCTATGCATGAGCTGCAGCTCTCCTGTGATACCCTTTTGAATATTTCTTATATCCTGCTGGTCATTCTGTTTCTGCTTTCCTTAATCATCCTGATTTTTTTTACGGAAATGGTTTATCTTCCCCTGCGGAAGATTACCGAAGCCACCGAACAGTACGCCAGCGGCAACATGCACTATGAATTTCAGGTGGACAGTGAAGACGAGATTGGTTATCTCGCTGCCACCCTTTCCTATATGGCAAGCGAAATTGCCCGTTCTGAGGACGACCAGAAAAAATTCGTGGCAAACGTTTCCCATGACTTCCGTTCTCCCCTGACCTCCATTAAAGGGTATCTGGAAGCCATGCTGGACGGCACCATCCCGCCGGAAATGTACGGGAAATACCTGAACATCGTGTTGAACGAAACCGAACGCCTTACCAAACTTACGAACAGTCTGCTGACGCTGAACAACCTGAATACCAAGGGAATGCTTCTGAACCGGACGGATTTTGATTTGAATCAGATTATCCGCAATACCGCCGCGTCCTTTGAAGGCACTTGCAGACAGAAAGCCATTGTTATAGAACTGATTTTGACCGGGGACGTCATGTACGTCAATGCGGATATGGGAAAAATCCAGCAGGTCTTCTACAATCTGCTGGACAACGCCATTAAATTCAGCCATAATGATTCCGCCATCATGATAGAAACCAATGAAAAGACCAACAAAGTTCATGTTTCCGTAAAAGACAGCGGCATCGGCATCCCCAAGGATGATTTAAAACTGGTTTGGGACCGTTTCTATAAGTCGGACGCCTCAAGGGGTAAGGATAAAAAGGGAACGGGACTGGGATTGTCGATTACAAAAGAAATCATCCATGCCCATGGAGAGCATATAAACGTTATCAGTACGGAAGGGGTCGGCTCGGAATTTATCTTTACGCTGGCAAAATCCTCTGACGGAGACGATGAAGATTAGAGCGTGTTTGAAATCAACTCATTAAGCAGTTTTCAAACACGCTCTGGAGCTCCATCCCATGCAGTCCGCGTTTTTCATTCATTTTTCGTCTTTTGGTAATCCGCTACCATTTTTTCGATACTCGCCCGTGACAGCGGATATTTAAATTCCCGGATGATTCGTTCCGCCGTGTATCCTTTGTCCACCAAATGGCGGATTGCCCCGCCGTACGCGAAATCTTTGGCAAAATTGGACAGCGCATCGTTAAAATAACTATTTTCCATACCTGCTTTTTCCTTTTCTGACATGAACCATAATATCGATGACAAACAGCAAAGCGGCAGCGACAACATTCCCTAACCCGTTGGAAACAAGATTCTCTGCATAATCCCCGAAGTCTTTGTAATAGCCGCAGATTACGTTCGTCTGGTAATTGCCGAAAACAGCCAATACGGCAAATACCGCCAACGCCGTCAAAACGCTTCCGTGCAGTTTCACCCGTATTACTACGGCAGTCCATACCAGTACGGTCCAAAGCGCCGTCACCGGAAGGCCGGTATCCCAAAACCACACGCCTCCGATTCCCATCCGGTAGTAAAGCACGAGCTGGATAACCCCCAGCAGCAGGATTACACAGGCATTCAGTGATGCCAGCATTTTTAAAATCCTGTGCTTCTGTCCGTTTACCGCAACATAAACGGGAAAATAACCGGTTATGATACCCGCCAGCACAATGTAGAACCAGGAAAGCCTTTTTTCCACCGCAAGATTAACGATGAAACAGGTCAGCACGGCAATGACAGCCGCCGCTCCCATAATCCAGTAGAAGATGTCCAGTTTTGATTTTTTCAGAAATTTCTTAAATTCCGCCACCTCCGGCGCCGTTTCCACCGGTACCGGTTCCCGCATCTGTTCCAGTACCGTCCGGCATTCGCTGCATCTGCCGATATGTTCCTCAATTGACCCGTTTGACGCATCGCTGGTCATATGGTCGATGTACATGGGAAATAAATCCCTTACCGTATCACACACTAACCGTTGTTCCATTTTTCTCTCCCTTTCATTAATTTTTGTTTGCCTCTGTAAAAAGTTACCCTTGCCCAGTTTTCTGTTTTTCCCATAATGCTTCCGATTTCCGCAAAGCTCAGTTCCCCGGTCAGCCGCAGGTACATGACTTCCCGCGTCGTCTCGTCAAAACGGTGCAGCATCCGGAACACTTCTACTTTCTCCACGTTCAGCAGATAATCGTTTTCGATGTGTTCAAAGGACTGCGGCTCCTGTGCCATTTCAGACAGAGGAATTTCCTGCCGTTTCTGCCGTTCCAGTTCTTTATACCAAAGCC
>CAJUMD010000058.1 GCA_910587275.1 uncultured Kineothrix sp. | reverse complement strand
GAGATTCAAACACCTGAAGATGTTATTAAAAACACTTATACTTTAGAATTTTTAAATTTACCAGAATTGAAACAATATTCGGAAAGCGATTTGGAGCAGAAGATTATTGATAATCTCCAGATATTTTTGTTAGAACTTGGAAAAGGTTTTACTTTTGTTGGACGACAGTATAAAATTACAGTGAATAATATTCACTATCATGTAGATTTAGTATTTTACCATCGTATCTTAAAATGTTTTGTGTTAATTGATTTGAAGAAAAATTCAGTAAGGCATGAAGATATAGGTCAAATGAATATGTATCTGGGGTATTTCGCAATGGAAGAGAATATGCCAGATGACAATGCGCCTATTGGGATTATTTTAAGTAAAAACAAAGATGAATTTGTAGAATATGCTACTTATGGTATGGACAGTAATTTATTCGTCTCAAAGTACGAATTATATCTGCCTAATAGGAAAGAGCTGGAAAAATTGGTTTATAATATTTTATGTGATGATATACAAAACGAATAAACATAAACGTATGTAAAAAATATTTAATGATAAGCTAGTGAAAGATTAGAAATTTGGGGGAAGAACCTTACCCCCAAATTCCCCCAAAGGGAAGTGGTTATCCCCCAAATTTGAAAAATATGCAACAAGAAATTTTAAAAAACAAAATAAATTTTCCCCCAAAATAAAATTTGGGGGATGCAGTTAAAAAGGCATAGATATAGGTCAGTTAAAAATTACTGGAAAGCCAGTAAAATACATAGTTTCGGGGATATATGACCGGAACATGAAAAAGGGAAAGCTCGCAAAACATATGAATGCGTAAAAATATGTTGAAATTAGGCGAATAGTGATAGGAATGAGAACCCCTGTAAGTGGCGTGAATGTGCCATTTGCAGGGGTTTTATGTATTTTGTGAGGCACCGCGAATGGCATATTTCATGATTCAGGGGATTTGAGAAAACAAAAAATACAGCCGGCAAAATATGCCGGCTGCATCCATTTCCGTATAAACGGAGTACACCATACAAATTAGTAAACGATGGTAAATGCACCGAATACTTTCGTATTGAAGGTCAGTGTTTTGGAATCGGTATCCACGTCATCCATAATAACCGCTTTGCCGTCCGCGTCGATGGCAAGTACGGAGAAATTCGCGTTTGTCTTTGCAAGGCGTGCGGGTAAAGCAAACGTGATGGTTACGGGTTCGGTGGAAGCGGTAACTTTGGATACCACACCCTTTTTTGTGATGGTATATAAATCCATATTTACGTAGCCTGCTACGGTTTTACCTGCCGCTTCAGCCGCAGACTGGAGTGCAGCTTTGGAAGCCTTGTCGCGGTTGTCGCAGATGTAGGAGCGGATGTTGGTGCCTGCCTGAAGGTCTGCTTCACTTAAGCCGATAGCGGAAGCCAGGTTAGCTTTAGGTGTGGAGACAGCGGTTGCGCTTACTGCGGTTGCCGTATGGATACCGCCGATGCTGGATGTTACGCGGCCGTTTCCGGTAACAATCGTGTTCGTGGATGCGGTAACAGCAGCGGGAGCGGATTCGGAAGAACCGGAAGATTCACCGCCGGAAGCCGTGTTGCCGGAAACCGAATTGCCGGAAACCGCATTTGCTGCGATAGGTGCAGCGGTAATGGCAGCCGGAATGCATAATGCTACGGCAAGAACTGCTGCAAACAGTTTGCTAAGTGTTGCTTTTTTCATTGAAAAGCCCTCCTTGATAGTTGAAAATGTAAAATGTTTATACCACAACTAAAAATAATATACATTTTACCACCGTATGTCAAGGGGGAAATGGACAAAATTGTGTTTTCTACATTTCTTTGGGTAAAAAAAAGCAGCCGGGCAAAATTGCCGGCTGCGTTTTTTGGAATCAAAAGTTCCTAGTAAACGATGGTAAATGCACCGAATACTTTCGTATTGAAGGTCAGTGTCCTGGGATCGGTGTCCACATCGTTCATAATAACCGCTTTGCCGTCCGCGCCGATGGCAAGTACGGAGAAATTCGCATTTGTCTTTGCAAGGCGTGCGGGTAAAGCAAACGTGACCGTTACGGGTTCGGTGGAAGCGGTAACTTTGGATACCACACCCTTCTTTGTGATGGTATATAAATCCATGTTTACGTAGCCTGCAACGGTTTTACCTGCCGCTTCAGCCGCAGACTGGAGTGCAGCCTTGGAAGCCTTGTCGCGGTTGTCGCAGATGTAGGAGCGGATGTTGGTGCCTGCCTTACGGTCAGATTCGCTCAAACCGATGGCTGCTGCAAGGGATTCCACCGGTGTGGAAACAACGGTTGCACTGACAGCGTTTGCCGTGTTAATACCGCCAATGGAAGAAGTCACGCGGCTGTTTCCGATGACAACGGCTGTGGAAGTCGTGATGGCGGAGCTTGTTACCGTACCGGAGTCGGAATTGCCGGAAGCAGAGCTGTCTGCGCCGGAATCACCGGAACCGGATTCATCCGTGGAACCACTGCCGGGTTCATCGGTACCGGGTTCATCAGTACCCGGTTCATCGGTACCGGGCTCATCGGTACCGGGTTCATCGGTACCCGGTTCATCGGTACCCGGTTCATCGGTACCCGGTTTGTTGCCGGAAACGGAATCGTCCCCCGGATTTTCCGTGTCCGTGGAATCGTCCCCCGGATTTTCCGTGTCCGTGGAATCATCTCCCGGAACCACCTGACCGCCGGAAACCGTAGAGGCTGCCGCATTCGTTGTTATGGGATTGGTAAGCACAGCCGGCACGCACAAAGCGACTGCAAGGGCTGATGCAAACAGTTTGGTAAGTGTTTCTTTTTTCATTGAAAAACCTCCTTAGATAGTTGAAAGTATAAAACGTTACCTTACAGAGAAATATTTTATAATTTCTGACATGCACTGTCAAGCATTATTTGCACTTTTATTCGACATAAAAGAACAAAGAGGAACAAATAACGGCATGATGGAACAGATTTGGCCAAAATAGCGGAAGATATCCGTTCATGGGTCTATATAGAATGGCGCAATCGGGCAGAGAAGACTTCTCTTATCCGCCGCGCGCCCCATGCGCCGCCTTAGCGGCACACTTCCATTGCATGGGGCTGCGCATAAAAACTGCCGGCAGGCGATATGCCTGCCGGCAAAAAACAGGTTCCCTATGGGGATGGGGTTACATGCGGACCGTCAAATCCTGCGCCCCTTTCAGATGGAGGGTGCTGTCAGGACCGTCCATGACAAGTCCCATGACGGAGGATGCGCTGACCGCTGTATTGATTAAACGCAGAGTGTATTCCGTTTCAGCACCTGTTTCCACATGGATTTTTATTTCGTTTCCGTTTCTCCGTGCCGTGACGGAAAGTCCTGTTTTCCGGTTTATGCCGGGGATAGCGGTGGAAGCCTCCTGCCCGTCCTGCAGGGCATAGAGACGCAGTTGTGCATGTTCCGTATAATCGTAATCCGGCCGGCTGTCCACGGAACCCAGGGCGATGATGGAATTTTCCCTTGCCAACAGGGGGATGCTCAGGTAGCCGTGCTTTTCCGTAATCCACCGGCCGCCCTGTTTTTCTTCTCCGGTGAGGAAATCCGTCCAAATGCCTGCCGGGAGGTAATATTCGGCATATCCTTCCTCATTGAAAATGGGCGCTACGAGCAGGCTGTCGCCCAGCATATACTGTTTGTCAAGAAAATGGCAGGTTTTGTCTTCCGGGTATTCCAGCACCATGCTTCTCATGGTGGGGATGCCGCTTTGGGAAGTATCCATTGCCGTTTTGTATAAGTAGGGCATCAGTTTTGCCTTGAGGCGGGTGAAGAAACGTACCACGTCCACGGCTTCCTCATCGTATACCCACGGCACGCGGTAGGAAGAACTTCCGTGGAGACGGCTGTGGGAGGAGAGCAGGCCGAATGCCACCCAGCGCTTGTAAACATCTGCCGTGGAAGTATTTTCAAAGCCGCCGATGTCGTGCGCCCAATAGCCGAAGCCGGACATCATCAGCGACAGCCCGCCCCGCAGGCTTTCTTCCATGGACTCGTAGTCCGACCAGCAGTCGCCGCCCCAGTGTACGGGGAATTTCTGTCCGCCCACCGTGGCGGAACGGGCGAACAGCACGGCTTCCCCTTTGCCGCGTTTGCGCTCCAGCAGTTCATACGTGCACTTGTTATAGAGGTAAGTATAGTAGTTGTGCATTTTTTTCGGGTCGGAGCCGTCAAAGTATACGACGTCTTCTGCCGGAATCCTTTCACCGAAGTCCGTCTTGAAGCAGTCTACGCCCATGTCCAACAGCGCTTCCAGTTTTTCCTGGAACCAGCGGCAGGCGCCGGGATTGGTAAAGTCCACGATTGCCATGCCGGGCTGCCACATATCCCATTGCCATACCTGTCCGTTGGTGCGTTTGATAAAGTAGCCATTTTCCATGCCTTCATCGAAAAGGACGGATTCCTGTGCGATGTAAGGATTTATCCATACGCAGATATTTAACCCTTTCGCCTTGATGCGTCCAAGCATTCCTGCCGGATCGGGGAAGACGCGGCTGTCCCATACGAAGTCCGTCCAGTGGAAGTCTTTCATCCAAAAACAGTCAAAATGGAACGTGCGCAGGGGGATGCCCCGGTTGATCATGCCGTCCACGAAGCTCATTACGGTTTCCTCGTCGTAATTCGTGGTAAAGGAAGTGGAAAGCCACAGTCCGAACGTCCAGGGGGCCGGAAGGGAGGGTTTTCCCGTCAGATCCGTGTAACGGGTCAGCACTTCCTTCATGGAGGGTCCATTGATGAGGAAATAATCCAAATAACCGCCTTCCACGGAAAATTCCGTCCTTGTTACCATTTCCGTCCCTACTTCAAAGGAAACCATTTCGGGGTGGTTGACCAGCACGCCGTAACCTTTGTTGGTCAGATAGAACGGGATATTCTTGTAGGACTGTTCCGTGCTGGTGCCGCCGTCCGCATTCCAAATATCCACGCTCTGTCCGTTTTTGATGAACGGGGTGAATCGCTCCCCCATGCCGTATACCAGTTCCCCTACCGAAAGAGAAAGCATCTGCCGCATGTAAGTATCCGCATGGTCGCCTTTGTCATAGGCATCGCCCCTCCAGTCCGTTTTCATCAGGGCGAGGTCCCTGCCGGCGCTTTTGGTAATGATATTTCCGTCCCGCAGGTAGGTCATGGACCAGTTCTTTTTGGTGACGGTAAGCGTTAATGTTCCGCTGGATACGGAAACGGCATCTTCCGTTTCCTGTACGTCAAGGGGCAGGGGTTCCGTAAGCTCCAGTCCAAAAGAGGGAGTGTTTTTTAAGGAGCCTTTGTGGTGGTAAGTGCGTACCCGCAAAATTTCCGGCGCGGGAGAGGTAATTTCCAATGTCAGGTTAATTCCCCCAAGCGTATCTCCGCGCTGCAGGATGGGGCGGGTGGGGGCGAGTAGTGTAACTTTTTTTTCCCCGATGCTGCTAAAATAAATTTCCTGCGGCGCAAAGCAGGCGCAGCCTTCTCTTTGCAGCCAGCATCCGTTACTGAATTTCATGGTTTGTACCGTTCCTTTCCTTTTTATTGCTTTTCCACTTCCGCTGTGCTTGTGGAAAGCCATTCTTATCAGATATTATAAAGGATAACGTGCATGGGTGTATACCGTTTTTTCAGGATGAAGCGCAGCGGATTTCTTCTGCCCCCGGTTTCCCCGCAGATTTGGAAACTTTCAGTATAGGGGATGGGACAGGGGTTGTCAAAAAGAAAAAACAGCTTTGCTTTTTTTACGGGTTGTGTTAGAATAAAGCAGGCTTGACCGGACCAATACGGTCGGAGGGAGATTAATATGAAAAATGTGGAACATACGGTAAATAGGAAGAAAAGAGGAAAAAAGAAATGGATGGCGCTTGCCATGATGTTTGTACTCATGGTCTTTGCCGCCTGTGACCAGCCGGAGGATTCCGCATCCATGGAGGGTGCGGCAGGAATGGAAGGCAGTGTGGAAGTTTCCGTGGCGGCGGCACAGCCTGTGGGTACGGATGTGGAATATACATATGCCGAATGCGAGGAAATGGCAGTTTATTACAGCAACGGCAAAGCGGACGGACTGGAAAAGGAAGTTCTTGCCGTAGAGGTAATGACGCCGGAGGAAGTGCTGAAAAGCCTTTCCCGCCATAATATCGTGTCCATCGATACGAAAGTTCTCGGTTTTGGGGAAACGGACGGGCAGGGCAGGAAACTTTTGGCACTGGATTTGTCCAAGGCGTTCGGGGAATATGTGAAAACCATGGGGGAAAGCGGTGAAAAAGTGGTGATGGCGGCGCTTACCAATACGTTTTTGGAAAATTACGGGGCGGACGGGCTGCTGCTGACCGTGGAAGGCGAAATACTGGAAACACGCCATGGTTCCTATGGGGAAGAATTGACGTTTTGGCAGCCGGATACCGGTGCATCGGACCGTTAATGTCCGGAATGCCGGGGCGCGGGGAAGGAACAGGAAAAGAAGTCAGCACCCCCGCGGGATAAAAAAGGGAGAGGAGCAGGAAAATGGCGGAGATAACACCAAAAGAGCAATTGATTTTTGATATCGTGCAGGCGGAATGGGATATGTTCCAGCATGTGGAAAACACGGGAGGGCGCGCTTCCTGCCAGGAGGATCCGGATACGTTTTTCCGTATGCGTATGAGCCAGTGGATGGTGTATGACATGGAAATACTGGAAAGTTATGCACAGGATATACGGCAGGCATATGCGGATGGACGGAACCTGTTGTTTGAAAAATATGCGCGCATGATGGAAGCGACTTACCCGGAAGAATACGAACAGGTGAAAGGGCATCTGCCGGAAGTGGACGGGGAAAGGCGTGTGATGGCAGAGGAAATCGTAAAAATACATAACGAATGGGACAAATACATGCTGGAGCATTACCCGAACCTGCGGTCACAGGGCAGGGTGATGACTACGGCGGATGATTCCAAGGCAAACGGGTCTTCCACGGAAAGCTATCTGCGCGGGGAGCTTTTGACATATTCCACCCGTACGGTGGAACTGATTCTCCGCCAGGTAAAAGAAGCGTGGGAAAAGGGGGAAAACCTGGAAAAACAGATTATTGAAAACGAGACAAAATTTTACGGATATGGCAGCATAGAAGATGCGGAGAAGCGGCACGGTTAGGTAATGATTCAGCCTGAAAGGATTTCTTTATGGGCGGACGCGCGGGCAGGGGTTCTTTGCCGGATTGTCTGTTCCGGCAAAGAAATTCCTTCCGTGCGTCCGCGTTTATCTATCTGCGGACGTAAATTCCGATTTTCAAACACGCTCTAGAAATGCAGTCTTCTTTGCACGGCATCCCGCAGGCGGCGCTTGGAGAGTATCGTAACGAGGGCGGCGACGATGATGCCGCAGGCGGTCAGGACAACAGCGGACCATGACAGCCGCAGTGTCGTACCGGTAAAGCGGTGGACGAACAGCTCGATGCCCATGCAGAGCACGGCGGCTTCCGCAAAGATGTAGAGTGCCGTGGAAATAATGGATACCGGAAGCCTGCGGACGAGGAAGGTGAAGATCTCCACCAGCGCCGTAACCAGGACGACGATGGGTACGGCAAGCTGCCAGAACCAGCGCGGGGACGGGGTCAGGTACGTAATCATGTACAGGTAAACCCCGATGGCGATGCCGTCCAGCAAAAGGGACAGGTATATGGGCAGCCTGGTACAGATGACCGCCGGAAGCGTGAATACGAATAAGAGGATACAGATTCCTATGATGAGCAGAGACCAAAGGTTTCCGGTGAACACAAGTAAGTTTAACAGCCCGCAGCTTAAAGCGGTGGCGGAAAGGACGATGGTGATGAGGATGCCGAGGTCCTTGCGTTTCACCACTTCCACCTGGCCTTTTTGCTGCGGATAGGGAAAGTCCGGCTGGGCTTTTTTCAGTTCCGCCGGGTTTATGACGGGTGT
This sequence comes from uncultured Kineothrix sp., assembly GCA_910587275.1. GTDB lineage: Bacteria > Bacillota > Clostridia > Lachnospirales > Lachnospiraceae > Kineothrix. The sequence goes on along the minus strand of CAJUMD010000058.1, from coordinate 11,951 downwards.
ATGGCAGAGCGGACAGGATTTCAGGGCGGCATCCAGTTCCACGCCGCAGTTTACGCAATATGACATAAGTTACCTCCTGGTGTGTGTTATGGGAACCGCCGGATTACGGCTTTTGGCGGTTGCTTTCGATTTTCACGTGTATGCCGTCCTGTACCAGTTTCCGGAAGAAATACCGTTCCACATCGGATTCCGCGATGCTGCTGGCAAAGTTAATGGTCAGCGTATCGCCGAAACTGGAGATGGCGCAGTTGGTACGGGAGGAAAAGGGCTGTCCCATATAAATATCAAAGCGCCGGATATAGGGTTTCATGTCCTCCGGTACCTTTAGCGCCCCCATGTTGGTCAGTCCGGCGGAAGAATTGCGGTCCTGCACTTTGGTGTAGAAGAACCGTACGGTAAAATCCTTGATGAAAAGAGGGACGATACGGATGACGGGGTTACGCTGGGTGGCGGCATTTGTGGTGATGTCACCGCGCAGGAATTTTTCGTTGATGTAATAACGCATGTAATTGTGCACATGGACAACGATTTCGTCAAAGGTATATTCCCCCAGCCTTGGGTCGATGGACGGGTAAATCATGGTGATGAAGTTGCGCAGCGTTTTGGAAGGGAAGAAACGCCGCAGGTTTACGGGCATGGCGATTTTTAACGGGCGTTTTTTCCGGTGCCATTCGTTGTCCTGCTTCTGCATCAGGGCGTACAAAAGGACGGAATTCAGGTATTCCGTAATTGTGGCATTGTATTTGGCTGCCACCGCCATCACTTCTTTGACGGACATGATGCCGTCGATGATGTTGAGCGTGTAAAAAGGTTCTTTTGTGCCGCGGACACGGTATGCCTTTTCACCGGGACGGGGCGGGCGCACCTGTGCGTTGGCATAGCGCATATAAGCGTCTTCCAGTTCTTCGGGGTCCGGTTGCGCGTCCACGTCCAGCACGAAACCGCCGTTTGAAACGGTATGCCCCAAAAGCCGCAGATAGACGGCGGTGATGGTCTGCAGTACGCACATGCCCCCGGTGCCGTCGCCGAGACTGTGGTGCGCTTCAAAGGCAATCCGGCATTCGTGGTAGTAGATGCGGATCAGGTAACGGTTGTTTGCCTTAAAGGGCATGGGCATACAGGGATTGCTGATGTCCGGCTGTACGAAAGGACCGGGGCGGTTGTTCGGTTCCAGGTAGCGCCAAAACAGTCCTTTGCGGATTGCCACTTTGTAGGTGGGAAAACGTTTCAGGGCGGTGTCCACGGCACGCTGCAGGATGTCCGGCAGGATTGGTTCCTTTAATACCACGGACAGGCGGTATACGGAGGAAAAATCCCGGCGCTGGAGCGTGGGGTATACGATGGCGGACAGATCCAGTTTGTACCATGTTTTGCGTTCGGGGCGTTTGGGTGTGGGCATAGGTTTCCTCTTTCTTTGGGTGTCGATCAATCATTGATACCGGTAGTATTCTAAAATGCTGCTATTTTTAACCAAAAGTTTTTATTAGTATACCACATTTTGGGAGGAGTGTGGTAGAATTGTAGGAAGTTGGCCGCGGAAATTGCCGTTTGGATGTTACCGGTCACGGAGTGGACGGTAATTGGGGGTTACGTGGAAGCCGGTATGGAAATGGGTGCGGAAACCGGCGTGGAATTGTGGGAACAGTGGAGGTTGTTATGGCTTTGCGGAAGAAGAACCAGAATTTGATGAATCTGATTAAAAGGGTACACAGCGTGGTGGAGAATGCGGATATAGAGAAGCACAGGCAGTCGCAGGATTATTTCGGGGCGCTGCTTGGGAGCAGTAAGGATGTGGCGGTCCGTGAGATTTCCATAGAGGGCATGTACGGGGAGTGGGTGGCGGTGGACCGCGCCCATATGAAGAAGTATGTGATTCTCTACTGCCATGGGGGCGGATATTCCACGGGCAGCAGTCTGTATGCCCGCACCTTAACAACCAAACTTGCCATGTCCACGTCCATGGATGTACTTGGGTTTGATTACAGGCTGGCGCCTGAGCATCCTTATCCGGCGGCGCTGGAAGATGCGATGAAGGCATGGAATTACCTGATGCTGCTTGGGTACGGGGCGAGGGACGTGATACTTGCAGGAGATTCGGCAGGGGGAAACCTGGTGCTTTCGCTTGTGCATCAGTTAAAGGCGGAGGGACGTATTCTGCCAAGGGGGCTGGTGTTAATGTCACCGTGGACGGACCTGACTTCGTCCGGGAAATCCCACGAAACGCGGAAGGATGTGGACCCGGTGCTGCATAAGGAATATTTGGAGCAGATGATACATAATTATGCGGAAGGGCAGGAGTTGGACAATCCTCTGATTTCTCCGCTTTTTGGGGATTTTACGGATTTTCCTTCCACATATATACAGGTGGGGGACAATGAGGTGCTTTTGAACGATGCCACCATGCTTCATAAGAAAATGGTAAAGGCGAACGTGCCGGTACAGATGGATGTGTTTAAGGGAATGTGGCATGTGTTCCAAATGTCGCCTTTTAAGACGGCCTATGAGGCGATGGAGAAAAATGCGGAGTTCATTTATGATATCTGCCGGTAATACAAAAACGTACAAAAAATAAATTTTGAAAAAATAAAGGAATTTTGTGTCGGGTGCGGAATATTTTAAGTAGATGAAACTATTGTCTGTGCAGGAGTTCGTGAAAGAGAGGGCTTGGGGATGGGCATGTTAATTCGCGAAAAGCTGGAACAATGGGAAAAGGACTATTTAAGCCCTTATGCATCCCTCAGTATGGACAGCAGGGGGCGGCAGCGGGAGGAGGAGCCGTGCGACATCCGTCCGGTCTACCAAAGGGACCGGGACCGGATACTCCACAGCAAGTCATTCCGCAGGCTGAAAGATAAGACGCAGGTATTTTTGACGCCGGAAGGGGATCATTACCGGACGCGGCTGACCCATACGCTGGAAGTGTCGCAGAATGCGCGCACGATTGCCAAGGCGCTGCGGATGAATGAGGATTTGGTGGAAGCCATTGCGCTGGGGCACGATTTGGGGCATACACCTTTCGGCCATGCCGGTGAACGTGCGCTTGCCAAAGTGTGTCCATACGGGTTCTGCCACAGTGAGCAGAGTGTGCGGACGGTGGAGGTGCTGGAGAAGAACGGGCTTGGGTTAAACCTGACCGACGAGGTCAGGGACGGTATCCGCAACCACCAGACGAGGGGTATGCCGTATACGCTGGAGGGCAGGATTGTGCGTTTTTCGGACAAGATTGCCTATATCCACCACGATATGGACGATTCCATCCGGGGCGGTATTTTAAAGGAAGAAGACGTGCCGAAGGAAATCGGCGATGTCATAGGGTATACGACGGGGGAAAGGCTGGATCATTTTATCCATGACATCGTGACCACCAGTTACGGCAGCGACGACATACGGATGTCCCCGGCAGTGGAAACTGCGCTCCGGAAGCTGCGCGGCTTTATGTTCGAGCGGGTGTACGAGAATAAAGCGGCAAAAAGCCAGGAAAATAAGGCGGAAATGCTTATGGTGTCGCTGTATGAATATTACCTCAAACATTTGGACAAACTTCCCGGGTATTTGAAACTGCGGATGAAGCGGTATGGGGATGCGCCGGAAATTGCGGTGTGCGATTACATAGGAGCCATGTCGGACCGGTTTGCCATCGCCCAGTATGAGGAACTGTTTATTCCGAAGTCCTGGCATTATTAACATAGAAAAGGAAGGAAAGCATGTACTATCCAGACGAGTTAGTGGAAGAAGTGCGGATGAAAAACGATATAGTAGATGTGATTTCCGGTTATGTCCGTTTGCAGAAAAAGGGCGCAAACCATTTTGGGTTGTGTCCCTTTCATAATGAGAAATCCCCTTCGTTTTCCGTTTCCGGCGGGAAGCAGATGTATTACTGTTTCGGCTGCGGGGCTGGGGGGAATGTGTTTACGTTTATCATGAACTATGAAAATTATTCTTTTGCCGAGGCGGTGAAGATGCTGGCGGACAGGGCGGGGGTGAACTTGCCGGAAATGGAGTATTCCGAGGAAGTGCGGAAGAAGGAAGGGCACAGGAGCCGCCTTTTGGAAGTCAATAAGGAAGCGGCAAAATATTACTATTACCTGCTGCGTTCCCCGCAGGGGGAGAAGGGCTGCCGGTATTTGGAAGAACGGGCTTTGGGAAAGGAAACCATGCAGAAGTTCGGGCTTGGATATGCCGGTGTGTCCGGCAGCAGTTTGGTGCAGTATCTGCGTTCCAAGGGCTATAAGGACAGACTGGTGCAGGAAGCGGGACTTGCCGGCTTTGATGAAAAATACGGAATGCATGATAAGTTCTGGAACCGTGTCATGTTTCCCATCCAGGATATTAACCACAGGGTCATCGGGTTCGGCGGCCGCGTCATGGGGGATGCCAAACCGAAATACTTAAATTCGCCGGAGACCATGGTGTTTGATAAAAGCCGGAACCTGTACGGGTTAAATTTTGCGAGGACGTCGCGAAAAAATAACGTGATACTCTGCGAAGGATACATGGACGTGATTGCCATGCATCAGGCAGGTTTCACGCAGGCGGTGGCTTCGCTTGGAACATCGTTTACTTCCGGGCAGGCGAACCTGTTAAAACGGTATGTGAAGGAGGTACTGCTCGCTTATGACAGCGACGGCGCGGGAGTGAAGGCGGCGCTGCGTGCCATTGGGATTTTAAAGGAAGTGGGGCTTAGCGGGAAAGTCATCCGCATGGAGCCGTACAAAGATCCCGATGAATTTATCAAACATCTTGGGGCGGAGGCATTCCAGGAACGGATGGACCAGGCGGAAAACAGCTTTTTCTTTGAACTGCGCATGATGGAGCGGGAGTATGACTTAAAGGATCCCGAATCCAAGACCGGTTTCCACCGGGAAATCGCCAGGAAATTGTGCGGATTTTCCGAGGACGTAGAGCGGGAAAATTACGTACAGGCGGTGGCGGAGCGGTACCATATCGGTTTGGAGAATTTGAGGAAACTGGTGGTTTCCTATGCCGCACAGACGGGATTCGCATCTCCGGTGGTGCGCCCGAAGTCGGGGCTGGCAGCCAAAAAGAACACGCCGGAGGAAAACAGGAAGAAATCCCAGCGTCTTCTGATTACGTGGCTTACGGAGGAACCGTTTCTGTACCCGAAGATTGCGAAGTACATTACGCCCGAAGATTTCACAGAGGAGCTTTACCGGAAGGTGGCGGACAGGCTTTTTGAAGGGCTTTCCAAAGGGGAATACCAGCCTGCGTCAATTATCAGCATGTTTACGGACGAGGAAGAACAGCGGGAAGCCGCGGCGCTTTTTAATACGAAACTTGCCGAGCTTAAGACGAAGCAGGAGCGGGAAAAGGCACTCCATGATATCGTATATACCGTGAAAAAGAACAGTTATGAGTACTATACCGGACGGATGGGCGCGGAGATTAGCGCCGTAAATCAGGTAATTGCAGGAAAAAAAGCATTGGAAGAACTTAGCAAAACGCATATTTCTTTGGATGAATGATAATACTACTACTACATTTAGGAAGGATGGAACCCAAAATGGATGAAAACACACAGGCAAAGTTTGAAGAACGGTTAAAAGAACTTTTAAACGCTGCTAAAAAGAAAAAGAATGTTTTGGAGTATCAGGAAATCAGCGACTTTTTCACGGAATTTACCTTGGAGGAGGAGCAGTTCGACAGGATTTTGGAAACTCTGGAACAGAATAACGTGGATGTCCTGCGCATTACGGAAGAAGACGAGGTGGACGACGAGGAAATTATCCTGACGGAAGAAGACGAAGTGGATGTGGAGAACATCGACCTGTCCGTGCCGGACGGTATCAGCATCGAGGACCCGGTCAGGATGTATCTGAAGGAAATCGGCAAGGTTCCGCTGCTTTCCGCCGAGGAGGAAATTGAACTGGCAAAGAAGATGGAAATGGGCGACGAGGAAGCCAAAAAGCGTTTGGCGGAAGCCAATTTGCGTTTGGTGGTCAGCATTGCCAAGAGATATGTGGGGCGCGGAATGCTTTTTCTTGATTTAATCCAGGAGGGAAATCTCGGGTTGATTAAGGCAGTGGAAAAATTCGATTACCGCAAGGGCTATAAATTCTCCACTTATGCCACATGGTGGATTCGTCAGGCGATTACCCGCGCCATAGCGGACCAGGCGAGAACCATCCGTATTCCCGTGCATATGGTAGAAACGATTAATAAATTAATTCGCGTGAGCAGGCAGTTGCTGCAGGAGCTTGGGAGGGAACCTACTCCCGAAGAAATTGCGGAGGAAATGAACATGCCCGTGGACCGTGTCCGGGAAATCCTTAAGATTTCCCAGGAGCCGGTTTCTTTGGAGACCCCAATCGGCGAGGAGGAAGACAGCCATTTGGGTGATTTCATCCAGGATGACAACGTACCGGTGCCTGCGGATGCGGCAGCGTTTACTCTGTTAAAAGAACAGTTGGTGGAAGTGCTCAGTACGCTGACCGACAGGGAACAGAAGGTGCTGCGCCTTCGTTTCGGGCTGGATGACGGCAGGGCGCGGACATTGGAGGAAGTTGGTAAGGAATTTAACGTAACCCGTGAGCGTATCCGCCAGATTGAAGCGAAAGCACTGCGGAAACTGCGCCATCCCAGCAGGAGCCGCAAGTTAAAGGATTACTTGGATTAAATGCCGATGGAGTCCGGGGAAAGAGTGAAGCTATCCAAACGGCTGACGGCAGTGGCCGCCATGGTGACAAAGGGAAATACCGTGTGTGATGTGGGATGCGACCACGGATTTGTACCGGTCTACCTTGTGTTAAACGGTATCAGTCCGCATGTCATAGCCATGGATGTTAACGGGGGACCCCTGGCGGCAGCACGGGGGCATGTGGCAAAATACCGGCTGTCAGACTACATAGAGACCAGGCTGTCCGACGGGCTGTCGGCCCTGCAGGCAGGGGAAGCGGATACGCTGATTTGTGCCGGAATGGGCGGACGGCTGGTGGTAAAGATACTGGAAGAAGGCAGGGAAAAACTTGCGGGGACGTTTGGAATCAATGGAATACATGGAGAAGCAAATGTAAGTACAAATGGAATAGGAATAAAGGAAATGATTTTGCAGCCGCAGTCGGATTTGCAGTATGTACGGAATTATCTGCGCCAAACGGGATACGCCGTTGCGGACGAGGATATGGTAGCGGAAGACGGCAAATATTATCCGATGATGCGGGTCTGTGCCGGGGATAGTCTGCCGCCGGACGGATGGTTGGATGGCCATGCGGCGGACGGATTAAAAAACGGGATACGGCATGAGCTGGAAGACAAATATGGTCCGGTCCTGTTACGCCGGAAACATCCGGTGTTAAGGGAATATTTGGTGCGGGAGACCGGCATTTGCATGCAGATTCTTGAGAATTTGGATAAGAACGGAAACGGACAGGAGAACAGGAGACAGGAAATCATGAAACGGCTGCAGGATGTTGAAACGGCACTTTCCTGCTTTCCGGCAATGTGACTGTACCGGGAAAAAGGAGGAAGGCGGCATGAATGAGGAAAAAAACGTGTCATGCGGCATCATTATGGAAAGTCTGGAACGGCTGTCCCCCCCTGCTTTTGCGGAAAGCTGGGACAATGTGGGGCTTTTGGCAGGCAGGCGGGATAAGACGGTAGGAAAAGTGTGCGTTGCGCTGGATGCCACGGACGGGGTAGTGGAGGAAGCGGCGGCAGAAGGCGCCGGTTTGCTGCTGACCCATCATCCGCTTATTTTTTCCGCCGTAAAAAGGGTGAATACCGATGATTTTACCGGACGCCGGATTGTGAAACTGCTGCAAAACGACATCAGTTATTATGCCATGCATACGAATTTTGACGTTATGGGCATGGCGGATGCGGCTGCCGGCAAAATGAGGATACAGGGGCAGCAGGTTTTGGACGTTACTTACGAGGATGAAAGCTCGAAGGAGGGCATTGGCAGATACGGGAAGCTGCCGCATGCGATGACGGTAAGGGAGTGCGCTTCTTACGTAAAAGAGGTGTTTTGCCTGGAAAGCGTGAAAATATATGGGAACCCGGATACCGTTTTGGAGCGTGCCGCCATATCTCCCGGCTCCGGCAAATCCATGATAAAGCCGGCGGTCGTGGCAGGGGTGGATGTGCTCGTGACAGGGGACATTGAACATCATGAGGGACTGGATGCGATGGCACAGGGACTTACGGTGATTGATGCCGGACATTACGGCATCGAGAAACTTTTCGTGCCGTATATGGTGGAATATTTAAGGGGGGAGTTTCCGGGGTTAAACGTGTTTGCGGCGAAAGAGAAAAATCCTTTTTGGGTGATGGCGTAGAGCATGTTTGAAAATTTATTAAGCAGTTTTCAAACACGCTCCAGGGGAAAGACAGGGGGAAGGCATTTTCCGGTTGTTTCTGCCGGCTGCGCCGGCATATTTGGAAAGTTCGTAAAAAGGAGGCAGGGAAGGTACTATGGTTACGGTAAGGATTGACGGCAGGGAAAAACAGTATGGGGAAGGAACTACTTACGAAACCATCGTGAAGGAGTACCAGCCGCAGTATGACAATACGATTGCGCTGGTTTCCTCCAACGGGAAAATCAGGGAACTGTTCAAGAAGGTGAAGAAGGACTGCGATGTTTCCTTTTTTACGCTGCGGGATTCCGTGGGGCATAAGACTTACGTGAGGAGCGCAATCATGCTTTTGATTAAAGCGCTGCGGGATGTGGCGGGGGCAGATCATCTTCAGAAGGTGAAGGTGGAATTTGCCATCGGTCCCGGTTATTATTGCAGCGTCAAAGGGGATGTGGAACTGGATGATGCATTGCTCCGCAGACTGAACCAAAGGATGCGGGAGCTTGTGGATGCGGACCTGCCGGTGGTGAAGAAATCCTATCCGATGCAGGAAGCCATGGAGATTTTCCGCAGGCAGAAAATGAAGGATAAGGAAAAGCTGTTCCGTTACCGGAGGAGTTCTTATGTCAATATTTACTGCCTGGATGGGTTTTATGATTATTATTACGGTTATATGCTGCCCAGCACGGGATATGTGAAATATTTTGAGGTCATGCCGTATGAGGATGGGTTGATGCTTCTTCTGCCGGAACAGCAGGCGCCGAACAGGCTGCCGGTGATGGAACCGCGGGAAAAATTGTTCCAGACCTTGAAAAAAACCGACGCATGGGGTAGAATGATGGGGATTGATACCGTGGGGGATTTGAATGACAAAATCTGCCAGGGAAACTTTAACGACATGATTTTGGTGCAGGAAGCGCTGCAGGAGCGGCGGATTGGGGAAATCGCGGAGGATATCGTGAACAGGGGCGGCGTGAAATTTGTCATGATTGCGGGACCTTCTTCTTCGGGGAAAACCACGTTTTCCCACAGGCTGTCCATCCAACTGCGCACCTACGGGCTGACGCCCCATCCCATCGCCCTGGACGACTATTTTGTCAACAGGCAGGATACGCCGAAGGATGAAAACGGCGAGTATAATTTTGAATGCCTGGAAGCCATTGACCTGAAACAGTTCAACAAGGACATGACGGAGCTTTTGGAGGGTAAGACGGTGGAGCTTCCCAGCTTTAACTTTAAGACGGGAACCAGGGAGTACCGGGGAAATTATAAGACTTTGGGACCGGATGATGTACTTGTTATCGAGGGCATCCACGGGCTGAATGATGCCACTTCCTATGCCCTGCCAAACGAAAGTAAGTATAAAATATACATCAGTGCGCTCACCAGCATCAACATCGACGAACATAACCGGATTCCTACCACGGACGGCAGACTGCTGCGCCGGATGGTACGGGATGCCAGGACGAGGGGGGCCAGTGCCCAAAGAACCATCGGAATGTGGTCTTCCGTAAGGAAAGGGGAGGAACAGTATATATTCCCGTTCCAGGAAAGTGCGGATGCGATGTTCAATTCGGTGCTGATATATGAGCTGGCAGTCTTAAAGCAGTATGCGGAACCGTTATTGTTCGGGATTAATAAAGGGGAGCCGGAATATTATGAAGCAAAGAGGCTTTTAAAGTTTTTGGAATATTTTGTGGGGGTCAGCAGTGACGACCTTCCGAAGAACTCCATATGCAGGGAGTTCGTGGGCGGGAGCTGTTTTCATGTATAACGCATGGGGAAGGAACCGTTTCTGTTTTTGATAACTTCTTATTCTGTATGCCCGTCTGTGGCATCGGAAATCAGAGATATTTTGTTAAGGGTACTAAGTAGGATAAATGATCGCGGCTGCGGGGAACCGCAGGTGAGGAAAGTCCGGGCTTCACAGGGCAGGATGCCGGATAACGTCCGGTGGAGGCGACTCCAAGGCTAGTGCAACAGAAATATACCGCCCCAATGGGCAGCATGTCTCCCCATTGGGAAGAATCCTTTGGATTCTTCTTCCGTTCGGCATAGACCAAGCGGTTGGTAAGGGTGGAAAGGCAGCGTAAGAGACTACCGTCCGGCTGGTAACAGCCGGAGCCATGTAAACCCCATCCGAAGCAAGACCAAATAGAAAGCGATAGGCTTGCCCGGCCTGCTTTCAGGTAGGTCGCTTGAAATTGCCGGTAACGGCAATTCCAGATAGATGATCATTCACGACATAACCCGGCTTATCGTCCTGCTTAGTACATGAATTGACCTGCCATAGCTGCCATGGAATGAAGAAATTCCATACAGCACCGAAAGCAGTTCTTTTCAATGTTCCGTCATTATCTGCTACTTGTAATTCCTTTAGATTCTAACATTGTATAAAATGCGGAGCCTAATTGGGTGATGATAAACACTTCATGATTTGAATTTCCTTTGTTCCTTTTTTCGAGTAATTGAAAAGACGCATAATAAGGAGCATAAGAGTTGTATATTGTGAAATGTTCATTGCTGAGCCAATTTCTGCCTGAAACGCCTGTTGCGAAAAAATTATAATATAGGATAAAAAAATCGAGTGCGTTAATTTTATCTCCTTTTTTGACTTTTACTAAACTCACATCCACAGTAAATATTTTGTGTTTGAAGATATGGATAAGTTCGTCAAAGGTGTAATTTCCTAATTTATCATTATTTGAAGCCTGAAGCTGCTTTATCAGAGATTTATTTTCTTCTTTAAGGAGCCTGTTTTCTTCAAGCAATTGTGAAATATCTTTTTCAGGTGTGTTGCGAACCCATCCGGTCAGATGATATTCGTGCATAAATTGATTAAGGGTTGCGTGTACTTGTATTTTGATATCTTTACAGTCATTAACTTCACGAATTATTTTTGACATAACAAAGTCTTTAAACAATTTATATTTTTCAGGGTTATTTTGCTCCATGGCATTTTTCAAACCTAAAAATGTGATTTTCTCAGTTATGAAAGAATCACTTAAAATAACGGCAAACACAGGAATGCCTTTTCCGACAGCATATTCATATTCAAGTTGAGTATAACTTTTGTCTGTCTTTTCTTCAACAGAGCCATAACGACCGCCAAGAATAAGCATATATGCATCAGATTCATCAATCCATTTATAGATTGTTTTTAACTGGGATTCATTTCCTGCTTTAAACAGTTCCATGCCGGCAGGAATATGACCGGCATCAAGAATTGCTTCAACAGCAGCTTGGCGTTCTTCGATAAGATCTGTATATGTAGATGAAACAAAAACCTGCAGTTTTTTATTCATAATCACATAAATCCCCTTTCATTTGTATAAAACGATTATAGCAAATATTTATATGGCAGAGAATAGCAATCGCAAATTTTCAAACTTGCTCCAGGTATTGGATAGTGTTTTGCTTACTGTGTAAATAATCTTTTCGGAAAAAAACTTGAAACACTGAATCTATCAGTATTTCAAGGTTGTTCATAGAGTGCAGGAAAAGGGACTTGAACCCTCATGGAAATGTAAAAAAACTAGAAAATAAGGAGGTTTGAGCGCGTCATCATTGGAGTGTAAACAAAATATTAGGCCACTTATCAATGATTTTTGACGCAAAATGGCAAAATTTTTGCGTAAG
>CAJUMD010000057.1 GCA_910587275.1 uncultured Kineothrix sp. | reverse complement strand
TGCGTAAGGCGAAAGTTATGAAACCGAGTTTCTACAAGAAAGAACTGTTTGAGCGGTTTATGGACGAGGAAAAAATGTATGACTGGGACACCGCCTATGTCAGCCAGATACTGCACAATCCCGTCTATGCAGGAAACCTTACTGTTGCGGACAAACCAACTAAGACCATGCGTTCCAAGAAAAGACAGTATATCCCGTATGCGGAGCGTGAAATCATCTATGGCACGCATGCCTACATGATAGACATCATCCCCGTCGATCCATCAAAGGATATCTCCATGCGGGAAGTATATGGGCTGAAAGAATCTGACTGTATGTAATTGTAAAGGTACAAACTTACCAGTGGCTCACGCTTGTCCGGACAGGTGGCTCACGCCACACCGGACAGGCGGCTCCGCCGCATCGGAATATTCAATATTGATTAGAGATTCAGGCATTGCTTTGATGGCAGTGCCTTTTATATAGAAATTTATAAATGGAGTGTGATTCATTATAGAAACGGTTCAGATTGAAAAAGGATTACTAAATTTGGAGACATTTTGTGAATATATGGGAATTAAAAAAACAAAAGCAAGAGAATTGTTGCATAATCCTGCTAATGGCTTTACCGTAAGAATTGGTAACAGATTATATGCACATAAAGGTAAACTGGATGAATGGCTATTAAAACAAATTATTTGAAGTTTTTTATAGTGACTTTGGAATGATAAATTAAAAATGATTGAATATAAATGGGAAATGTGATAAAATTGGGGAAATATTTAATAGTTCTTTCCCTGATTTCACAGGAAGGAGGCAGTGATGGGAAAATCGCTGAATGGGAAAGAGTTGGGAAAAAATATTTGTCAGCGCAAAGATGGGACTTATATGGCAAGATTTATAAATAGATTTGGCAAAAGGCAAACTATCTATGCGAAAACATTGAATGAAGTAAGGACAAAGTTAAGGGAAGAACAATATAAAGACGAGAAAGAGATTAATGTCGTTGCTAAAGATATGACACTGGATGCATGGTATAATATATGGATGAATACTTGTAAGCAAGGGTGTAGGACATCTACAAAGGAAACATATGCAACGCATTATAAAAGAATTCAGCCTGATTTGGGGTGGAGAAAACTAACTTCATTAAATTTAATAGTAATGCAAGATGCTATAAATAAATTATACTCTGATAATGCAAGAAAGAATTCCAAAAAGATTTTAGTGGATATGCTTGAAAAGGCAATAGACACAGACCTACTTACCAAGAATACCGTAAAACAGATTGTTACTGATTTGACTAAAGAAGAAAAAAAGGAAAGGCGTGTATTGACGATTGGTGAGACCAAGCAATTCTTGATGCAGGCTGAAGGTACATTTTATTACAATCTCTTTGAATTAGCGCTGGAAACAGGTATGAGGATTGGTGAATTATGTGGTTTACAGTGGGAAGATATAGATTTTAAGAATAAAATGCTGTATGTGAATCATACTTTGTGCTACTTTAGCAATGCTGGCAAGTATATGTTTGAAATGCACGATACCAAAACGAATAATGGTAAGAGAATGATTCCTTTAACAGAAAGGGCTATTAAGGCTTTAAAAAGACAAAAAATTCAAAAGAATAAAATAAGACTAAAGGGAAAAATTGCACCAAAAGAATATGAAGACTTAGTTTTTGTTACGAAGAATAACAACCCCACGCAGCAATTTTTAGTTCAGGAATGTATGGGGGTGATTATTAAAAAGATTCAAAACAACAATATGGATTTTGAAACATTCTCGCCGCACACGTTTATACATACATTTGCAACCAGAGCATTAGAAAACGGAATGCAGATAAAGACATTATCCCGTTTGCTTGTACATGGCGATATTCAATTGACGATGAATTTATATTGTCATGTTACAGAAGACACATTGGTAGAAGAAATGAGTAAGATGGAGCAGAAATATGTTTAATGGTGTAAAATTGGTGTAGCAGAGTGTTTTAAGAGAAAAAGATACAGGCGAAAAGTCTTGAAAATCGGAGGTTTTAAGATAAAATGGAGCAATATAAGCAGGAATTTATCGAGTTTATGGTGGACAGTCAGGTATTAAAATTTGGCGAGTTTACGTTAAAGAGCGGCCGTAAATCCCCGTTTTTCATGAATGCGGGGGGATACGTGACGGGGACGCAGCTACGCAGGCTGGGGGAATATTATGCGAAGGCGATTCATGACCATTACGGGTTGGATTTCGACGTGCTGTTCGGACCGGCGTATAAAGGGATTCCGCTCAGCGTGGCAACCACTATGGCAATCAGCGGACTGTATGGGAAGGAAGTCCGTTATTGTTCCAACCGGAAGGAAGCAAAAGATCACGGCGATACGGGAATTTTGCTTGGCAGTAAATTAAAGGACGGCGACCGGGTGGTAATCATCGAGGATGTAACGACTTCCGGCAAATCCATCGAAGAAACGTTCCCGATTTTGAAAGCGCAGGCGGACGTGGAGATTAAGGGACTGATGGTATCGCTCAACCGCATGGAAAAAGGACAGGGGGAAAAGAGCGCCCTTATGGAAATCAAAGAGAAGTACGGGTTTGACGCCAATGCCATCGTGACAATGGAAGAAGTGGTGGAATATCTGTATAATAAGCCGTATCATGGCACAATCTATATTGATGATGCGTGCAAGGCGGCGATTGATACGTATTACGGGCAGTATGGTGCGAAATAGGAAGGAGCTTACGGATGGAAGAAAGGATTTATAAGTTGATGGGCGGTTCAGGCGTCCTGAACATTGCGGTAGGGGTAGTGGTTTTGGTAGTCGGGGTTGCCAGCGGCGTGCTCCTTGTCATCAGCGGGGCAAAACTTTTGGCAGGCAGATCCAAGCTCCTGTTTTAAGGAAGAAATCGGAAAACGGAACAAACGGTATGATATTTTGTCAAATGGACATTCACAAAGCGGCAGCGCCTGTTTTGGGAATGTCCATTTGGAACTTATGGATTTATGGCAGGAAAACGGAGGAAAGCCATGTTGCGGGAAAAAAAGCAGAAGGGAACTATGCGGGGCGCTTATGTCTTTACGGCGAGGAAGCACCCGGAAAAAGGGATGATGTCCACGGCCCTGGGGACAATTTGTCTGCTGTCCATCGGGGCGGCGGTGTACCTGACTTACCAAAACGGCGGGCAGGCGAAACCCCAGTATGGGGCGGCGCTTTTTCTGGTAATGCTCTTTGCGCTGGCGGGAACGGTGCTGGGGGTGCTTTCCCGTATGGAAAAGGATACTTATTACTTCTTTCCCCATTTGGGCATCGGACTGAATTTCCTTTCCCTTGCCATAATCAGTATGATTTTGTACGCGGGGATTTAGTACTAAAGCGCGTTTGGAAATTCATTCCCGCAATCTGCACGACGTGTCGTTTCACTGCTTTATGCCCTGTTTTCGTCCAAATTTAATCAAAATGCTGAATCAAAGTGTTTTCCGCGCCGGATTTGTCTGCAAAGCGGTATTTTCCACTGCAAATCCGTGTGCATAGGAGATTGCTGCCCGCAAAATCGGGGCGTGCAGTTCCCGGAAGAAATGTGGGCAGGATGGAAAGAAAAAGATGGGAAGGAAAACGGAAATGGAATTTAACTCGGAAAACAATGCGGAAGCAAACGTAAAAATAAACGGTGAAGCAAATATGGGGGTAAGCATGGTAGCGGAGCGGGAAGCGGTTAAAACGGCAGTCATGGAGCGGTACCAATTGGCAAAGGCGCGTGTGAAGGAAATCATGAAGGAGGAATGCGTGGAAGGAACGTATGTCCCCTTTTTCCAAAAGACGGCAGCGTTTCTTTCGGAACTGGCAGATGTGTATGAATATGTGGAAGACGGCAGGCTGTACCGCGCACCTATGGAAGAACTGCAGAAGCTAAACCGCAGGCTTTACGAAGATGTCCTGCCGGAGCATTACAAAAACAGCTATGCCAACCCTTCCTGCGCGGTTGCGGCTTTCGGCACGGATATGGGCAGGAACCTTTCTTTCCTGTATGCGGAGCTGCGGAGCCTGATTGTGTTTGCCTTTGAAAAGGATATGGCGGAAATCACCATACGGATGGAACTGTTTTTGGAGGTGTATACTACTTTTGTCTGTGCGTGGGAAGAAAAACGGCAGGCACCGGGGGCAGGGGATGTGCGGCAGATGCTCTATTGGTTTGTCTGCGATTATACGGCGGAGGAAGTGGAAAAACATTTGCGCAGAATGCTCTGCCCGGAAGAAGACTTCGCGCTGCGGCTTATCATGGACAGTGATTTGGAGGATTTGCGTTATTTGTATTATTTTGGGGAATATATCACGGAAAATGAACTGGAAACCGCAAGGCATTTAAACGCCATGTCCGCGGAAGCCGTAAAAAAACTGGCGGATACCTACACGGAGGGCTACCGCATCGGCTTTGAGGCGACAGGAAAAGATATTTCCAGGAAAAAGACGGTAAACATCCGTTACTGTCTTGGGTTTGAGCGCATGATACGTTCTGCCGTGGAAAATTTCGGCCGTCTCGGAATGAAGCCCACAATATACCGGGCGGGGGTCAGCATTTTCCAGGGGAAAAGCGTGAACAAAAACGGTTTTTTCGCCACACCGGCAAACAAACAGTATGATTTTGACCATAAGGATGATGAAGCCCTCTATTTGGATAAACAGTATGTGAACCGCCGGTTGGAGGCGCTGCGGGCGGGGTATGAGACGTTAAAGAAAGAAGCGTCCCTGTTCGGCGGTCCGGCGGTGGTGGAAATTTTCGGGGAGGAACCTTTTGCACCGAAGGCAAAGGAAGAAGCGCTTGCACTGGATGCCGGACAGCAGAAGCTGTCGGCACAATACCGGACGGCGGCTGGAACCATGCAGAACGAATATATCAGGGGGGATGAACGCAGTTTTACGATCATTGCTTTCCCGGTTCCCGCCATCGGGGAAAAATACAGGGAAATCTTTGACGAGACCGTGAAAATAAATACGCTGGATTACAAATTATACCAGGGTATCCAGCAGACCATTATCGATGCCCTGGATCAGGCAGCGTATGTCCGCGTCAAAGGAATGGGCAGGAACCGCACGGATTTAAAGGTTATGCTGCACCGGTTGGAAAACCCGGAAAAAGAGACGAATTTTGAAAACTGCGTGGCGGACGTGAACATTCCCGTTGGGGAGGTATTTACTTCCCCCCGGCTAATGGGAACGGACGGCGTGCTGCATGTGGAACGTGTCTTTTTAAACGGGCTGGAATACCGTAATTTGGAGATTACGTTCCGTGACGGTATGGTAGCGGATTATACCTGTACCAATTTTGACACCGGGGAGGAAAATAAGAAGTACATGAAGGATAATGTGATGTTCCACCACGATACCCTTCCTTTGGGTGAGTTTGCCGTTGGCACGAATACGGTAGCTTATGTGACCGCAAAGAAATACGGCATCGGCGATAAAATGCCGATTTTAATTGCCGAGAAAATGGGTCCCCATTTTGCGGTGGGCGATACCTGTTATTCCCACGAAGAAGACATCATGACATACAATCCGGACGGAAAGGCGATTGTGGCAAGGGAGAACGAAATATCGGCGCTTCGGCGTGAGGATATGGAAAAAGCCTATTTTAACTGCCATACGGACATTACGGTTCCTTATGATGAACTGGGGGAACTGACGGCGGTAAGGGAAGACGGAGGGGAAATTGCGGTGATACGCGAAGGCAGGTTTGTGCTGGAAGGGTGCGGGGAATTGAACAAAGCCTTCGACGGGGGAATGTGACGGGACGGATGCATCCGGTTCTTTTTCAAATTTCCCATATTTCCCACATTTTTAATAATTTTTGGGTTGCATGGGGAATTATTTTTTAGTAAACTAAAATGTGTATGGATGGAAACAGGAAGTAACTGGAAGAAAGAACGAATGGACGGAAGAAGCGACGGAAGTACCAAAAAAAGGAAAGAAGGATGGGAGATAAGGATATGGCACAGGTTGGTATTGTAATGGGAAGCGATTCGGATATGCCGGTTATGGCGAAAGCGGCGGATGTTTTGGAGGAACTGGGGATTTCTTATGAAATGACGATTATTTCGGCACACAGGGAACCGGACGTGTTTTTTGAATATGCGCGCACGGCGGAGGATAGGGGCTTTAAGGTAATCATTGCGGGTGCGGGCATGGCGGCACACCTGCCCGGAATGTGTGCGGCAATTTTTCCCATGCCTGTCATCGGGATTCCGATGCATACCACGTCTTTGGGGGGAAGGGATTCCCTTTATTCCATCGTACAGATGCCATCCGGGATTCCGGTTGCCACGGTGGCGATTAACGGAGGCACCAATGCGGGTATCCTGGCGGCGAAGATTCTTGCCGTTTCGGATACAGGGCTGTTAGAGCGTCTGAAGGACTATTCCAAATCCATGAAGGAGGGCGTGCAGGCAAAGGACGCGAAGTTAAAAGAAGTGGGTTATAAGAATTACGGAAAATCATAAAAGCGGAAAATATATAAAAAAAATCATATAAAAAGTATTGGAAATAAGCAATAAGAAGCAAAAAAAGCAAAAAAGAAGCATGGGAAAATACATACATGGGACACGGAGGAAAAGTCATGGATTATAAAAATGCCGGTGTGGATATTGAAGCGGGATACCGTTCGGTAGAACTGATAAAAAAATATGTAAAGGAAACGATGCGCCCGGAAGTGTTGGGCGGGCTGGGCGGTTTTTCAGGGGCATTTTCCCTTGCGTCCATCAAAGACATGGAGAAACCTACGCTGGTATCGGGTACCGACGGGGTAGGGACGAAACTGAAACTGGCATTTTTAACGGACAAACACGATACGGTGGGAATCGACTGTGTTGCCATGTGTGTCAACGATATCGCCTGTGCGGGCGGTGAGCCGTTGTTTTTCCTGGACTATATTGCCTGCGGTAAAAATTACCCGGAGAAAATCGCCACCATCGTAAAAGGCGTGGCGGAGGGCTGCAAACAGGCAGGCGCGGCGTTAATTGGAGGGGAAACGGCGGAAATGCCGGGATTTTATCCCGAAGACGAATACGATTTGGCGGGATTTGCGGTGGGCATTGTGGATGAAAAGAACCTGATTACGGGGAAAAACATAAAAGCAGGCGACGTGCTGGTGGGAATCGCGTCCTCCGGTGTACACAGCAACGGTTTTTCCCTGGTGCGCAAGGTATTTGACATGACGAAGGAAAGCCTGGACACTTATTACGATGCGCTTGGGAAGACGCTGGGGGAGGCATTGCTTGCGCCGACCAAAATTTACGTTAAAGCGTTGAAAGCGGTCAGGGATGCGGGCGTGGAAATCAAAGGGTGCAGCCATATAACGGGCGGCGGTTTTTATGAGAACATTCCGAGGATGCTGCCGGAAGGCATACGTGCCGTGGTAAAAAAAGACAGTTACGAAGTGCCTGCGGTGTTCCGGCTGCTGCAGGAAAAAGGCGGGCTGGAAGATAAAATGATGTACAATACGTATAACATGGGACTTGGTATGCTGCTTGCCATAGAGGAATCCCGGGCGGAGGCGGCGTTAAACGCCATAAGGGCGGCAGGGGAAATTCCTTACGTGGTCGGTCATACGGAAGCAGGGGAAAAAGGAGTGACCATATGTTAAGGGTATTGGTATGTGTTTCGGGCGGCGGAACGAACCTTCAGGCAATTATTGACGGTACGAAGGACGGGCGTATCACGAATGCGGAGATTGTCCGTGTCATCAGCAATAACAGGAAGGCATATGCCCTGACGAGGGCGGAGGAAAACGGGATTTGCGCCGTATGCGTATCGCCGAAGGATTTTGGGGACCGGGAACAGTTTAACCGTGCGTTTATGGATGCGGTGGAGGAAGCGCAGCCGGACCTGATTGTCCTGGCGGGGTTTCTCGTGGTTCTGCCGAAGGAACTGGTGGGGAAATACGTGAACCGGATTATCAATATCCATCCTGCCTTAATCCCGTCGTTTTGCGGAAAAGGTTATTACGGGCTTACGGTACATGAGAAAGCGCTGGAGCGGGGTGTGAAGGTCACGGGAGCAACGGTGCATTTGGTGGACGAGGGAACGGATACGGGTCCCATCCTTTTACAGAAGGCAGTGGAAGTGGAGGACGGGGATACGCCGGAAACGCTGCAGAGACGGGTTATGGAGCAGGCGGAATGGGTGCTTTTGCCAAAAGCCATAGATTTGATTGCCAACGGGCGGATTGACTTGGACCGTCTCGGCGGAACGGTTGGAGTCTGAAACGTCCTGTGGAATAAATAAGATGCAAAAGGGAGGTTACTCATGAAAATATTAATTGTCGGCAGCGGGGGAAGGGAACATGCCATAGCAGTGAGTGCGGCGAAAAGCCCGAAAGCGGATAAAATATACTGTGCCCCCGGCAATGCGGGAATCGGGCAGATAGCGGAATGCGTTCCCATCGGGGCGATGGAATTTGATAAATTGGTGGCATTTGCGAAAGAAAAGGAAATCGGTTTGGTCATCGTGGGCATGGACGATCCCCTGGTGGGCGGTCTTGTGGATGAGATGGAAGCGGCGGGCATCCGCACGTTCGGACCGAGGAAAAATGCGGCGGTTTTGGAAGGCAGTAAGGCGTTTTCCAAGGATTTGATGAAAAAATACAACATCCCCACGGCGGCTTACGAGAATTTCGACAACGCGCAGGATGCCATCGCATATTTGGAAAACGCCCGGTTTCCCATCGTGTTGAAGGCGGACGGTCTTGCGCTCGGAAAAGGCGTGCTGATTTGCCAAACTCTGGAAGAAGCCAAAGACGGTGTCAAATCCATTATGCTGGAGAAACAGTTTGGCTCCGCAGGGAATAAACTGGTGATTGAGGAGTTTATGACCGGAAGGGAAGTATCGGTGCTTTCCTTCGTGGACGGAAAGACTATTAAGACCATGACCTCCGCACAGGACCATAAACGTGCCATGGACGGAGACAAAGGGTTAAATACAGGGGGAATGGGAACGTTTTCCCCCAGTCCGTTTTACACGGAGGAAGTGGATGCGTTCTGCCAAAAGAACATTTACCAGAAAACGGTGGATGCCATGGCGGCGGAGGGAAGGGAATTTAAAGGAATCATTTTCTTCGGGCTGATGTTAACCGGGGACGGACCGAAAGTATTGGAATACAACGCAAGGTTTGGGGACCCGGAGGCGCAGGTGGTGCTTCCAAGGATGCAGAATGACATGATTGAAGTTATGGAAGCCTGTATAGACGGAAGGCTTGGGGAAATTGACCTTAGGTTTGAGGACAATGCGGCAGTCTGTGTGGTGCTTGCTTCCGAAGGGTACCCCGTGAAGTATGGGAAAGGATATTGCATCCGGGGGTTGGAGAACTTCCGGGGAAAAGACGGTTATTACTGTTTCCATGCGGGAACGAAGCAGACGGAAGAAGGCATTGTGACAAACGGCGGACGTGTGCTTGGGATTACGGCAAAAGGAAGGGATTTGCAGGAAGCGCGTGCCAATGCGTACAGGGCAACGGAATGGGTGGAATTTGACAACAAATATATGCGTCATGATATCGGCAAGGCGATTGATGAGGCATAGGAAAGGAATATGGGGTGTGAGTGATGGAAAGCAGGGAAAAAATCAGGAAAGAAGTATTGGATGTCAATGATTATAACAGACCTTATGAATGTGAGAAATGCGGCGGTCTGATGATTTTTAAGGGCTGTGGGGAGTATGAGTGCGAAAACTGCCGGAACAAAGATTACGATGATTACGGCAAGGCGCGTAATTACATTGAGAAAAATCCCGGTGCCACATCGGCGGATATTACGATTAATACCGGCGTCAGCCAGAAAGCCATCCGGCAGATGCTAAAGGAGTCCCGGCTGGAAGTGGCACAGGATTCCAAGGTACTTATGCGGTGCGAGATGTGCGGCGCGGATATCCGTACCGGTGTGCTTTGTTCGAACTGTGAAGTGGCATATCACAGGAAACTGGAAGATAAACAACGTGCCGCACATAAAATGACGGGTTACGGTGCAGAAAAAGGAGTGGAGCAAAAAGGGGAGAAAAGGTTCCAGCGCTGATAAGGGACGGGCGGGAAACGTAAAACGGGGATATGACGGAGAGGAAACGCAGATGAAAAGAACATGGAGAAAAAAAATCCTGCCTGTACTGTCAGGAATGGTAACGGTCATGGTGTTAGCCTTTACGGTACCGGCCGTGGGCAGGGCGTATGTGCAGACGACGGGTGTCATTACAACGGATGCGGCCAAGGTAAGGAAAGAGCCGTCCACGGAAAGCGATATGCTGGCAACGGTGCTTAAGGGGAGCGCAGTCATAGTAACGGACGAGGTAACGGACAGTGCGGGGATGGTATGGTACAAAGTCAGTTACATGGGCGGCAGCGGCTATATCCGTTCCGACCTGATGTCAAAGATGACGGCAGCAGGAACGACACTGACTACCACGACCCAAACGGGAAATGCGAATGCCACAACAACGGCGAAGCCGTCGGCAACCCAGGTAACGGCAATTGCGGAGACAAAGGCATACGTGAATTATAAGAGTGTCATGGTTCGTCAGTCGGCATCCAAGCAGGCGGAAATCGTTGGCTCTGCCGTACAGAATACACCGATGACCATTACCGGTGAAGCAAAAGCGGCGGACGGGAAGAAGTGGTACCAGGTAAAATACATGAACCAGAACAACCGTGAAATCGTGGGCTTTGTCCGTTCCGACCTGTTGACCGTCGGCGATCCCCCGGCGCCCCCGGTGACGGATGCGCCTGCGGAAACCCCTGCGGAAACCTCGTCAGAGACGCCTGCGGAACAGCCGGAAGGCGGTGAAAACGCCGGAGGGGAGAATACGGAAGGCGGTGAAGGCGCAGCGGAAGGTACGGAAGGCGGTGAAGGGCAGGAAATCCCGGAACCTGCACCGGAGCCGGAACCGGAACCGGAACCGGTTCCCGCGGAAACGGCAACGCCGGATTACGAGATGGTGCTGGAAACCAATGAGGAAGGCGCCGGGGTATGGTATCTTTATGACCATATTAACAATAATAAACAGTCTTTGGAAAATCTCCGTGAATGGGCAGCGAAAGGGGAAGCCGCGGTACCTATGGAGAAACAGTTGTCCGTTTTCAAGATTGCATTGATTGCCGTCGGGGTACTGGCAGCGGTATTGGCGGTGGTGGTCATCGTGCTGTTGTTCCGGCTCAGGGATATGTATGAGGATGACGACGAAGATGACGAGGACGAGGAAGACGAAGACGAGGACGAGGAAGACGAGGACGAGGAAGAGGAAAGACCCGTCCGCAGAAGGCGTCCGGCTGCCGGCATAGAGGAAAGACCGGTAAAGGCAGCGCCTGCGCCGAGACAAAGACCGGCAAAAGAGGGCGAGCGCAGACCTGCACCGGTAAAAAAGGCGGACCGGGCGGGAAAACCGGAAAGGGAAAGACCGGGCAGACCCGACCGGACAGACCGAATGGAAAAAATGGAACGGATGGAGGACATGGAGGAAATGGAATCCGGTCCTTCCAGGGATGAATTTTGGGAAGAACCGTCTGCGGCGGAGAAACCGCAGCCTAAGAGGAAACCCAAGAATTTCCTGATTGAAGACGATGAGTTTGAATTTGAATTCCTCAATATGGACGATAAGAAGTAAAGCGGGGCAGGGGCGGCACGCAGGGCGTGCCGTCCGTTGTCTATGCACACGGGGTTTAACATGGTCATTGAAATTGATTTTAACAGTGAAGAAGCCTTGTACCTGCAGTTAAGGAACCAGATTATCCTTGGGATTGCCACCTCCAGGATAAGGGAAGGGGACGGGCTTCCAAGCGTCAGGCAGTTGGCGGAGGAGATTGGCATTAACATGCATACGGTAAATAAGGCATATACTGTACTGAAGCAGGAAGGCTTTGTCAGGGTGGACAGGCGCAGGGGTGCGGTAGTTGCCATTGATGCGGACCGGCTGGACGCCATGGTGGAGCTGCGCCGGGAATTGAAAGTCATATTGGCAAAAGGGATTTGCAGGAATATTTCCAGGGAAGAAGTGCATGCTCTTATAGATGAAATATATGAAGATTATGGAGGTCTGAATTGATGCAGTCACAGTTTACGGATAAGGCGAAGGCAGCGCTGCTGTTGGCGGAGAAGACTGCCGTGAGTCTGCGGCAGGGTTATGTTGGGACGGAACATATCCTAACAGGGCTTTTAAAGGAAGGAACCGGGGTGGCGGCTAAGGTGCTGACGGCAAACGGTTTGGATGAAATCCAGCTTTTGGAAATGATACGGGACCTGATTACTCCGGATAAAGGGGTGCTTGCAAGGGACCGGGACGGATATTCCCCCCGTTCCTTAAAAGTACTGGAGGAGGCACACAGGCAGGCAGAGCGCTTTGCATCCGGCAGGACGGGAACGGAACATATCCTGCTCGCCCTGATTAAAGAAGGGGAAAACGTGGCGGTGCGGCTGTTAAATACGCTTGGGGTATCCGCCCAGAAAGTGTATGTGGATACGTTGGTTGCCATGGGGGCGGACGCCTCCCTGTACAAAGAAGATTTGGGGAAGAAATCCGGGGGCCGGCGCAAAGGCGGCGCTTCCGTATTGGAGCAGTACAGCCGTGACCTTACGGCACTGGCGCGGACGGGCGATTTGGATCCTGTCATCGGCAGGGAAGACGAAATCGGCAGGGTCATCCAAATCTTAAGCCGGAGGACGAAGAACAATCCCTGCCTGATTGGGGAACCGGGGGTCGGCAAGACTGCCGTGGTGGAAGGACTGGCGCTGCGCATTGTATCGGGGGAAGTACCGTTTACGGTGCAGAACAAGAGAGTACTGACGCTGGATTTGTCCGGCATGGTGGCGGGAAGCAAGTACCGCGGGGAATTTGAGGAGCGGATTAAGAAGGTGATTAAAGAGGTGATTGAGGACGGTAATGTCATCCTGTTCTTGGATGAGATGCATACCATCATCGGCGCCGGAGGGGCAGAAGGAGCCATTGATGCCTCCAATATCCTCAAACCTTCGCTGGCGCGGGGAGAAATCCAGTTAATCGGCGCCACCACCATAACCGAATACCGGAAATACGTGGAAAAGGATGCCGCATTGGAGCGTCGGTTCCAGCCGGTCAACGTGGAGGAACCTACCGAGGAGGAAGCCGTCCGTATTTTAAAGGGTGTGGCGGGTAAATATGAGGAGCACCACCATGTGACCATAGAAGATTCCGCACTGGAAGCGGCAGTGCGTCTTTCCACCCGTTATATCAACGACAGAAACCTGCCGGACAAGGCGATAGACTTAATTGATGAGGCGGCTTCGGCGCTGCGTTTAAAGACGATGCGGATGCCGGATAAAATGAAGGAGCTGGGGGAGCAGATTGCGAAAATCGACGTACAGATTGAGCGCTCCATCCGTATGGAAGCCTTCAGTCAGGCGGGCGAGTTAAAACGAAGCCAGGATGAGCTGGTAAAGAAATACGACCGGATGAAGCAGCGGTTTGACAAGGCACAGGAAGAACGGAAATACGTGGTGGGGGAAAATGAAATTGCGGAAGTGGTCGCCATGTGGACAAAGATACCGGTGAAAAAACTGGCGGAAAAGGAAAGCGAACGTCTGTTAAAACTGGAATCCATCCTCCATAAGCGTGTTATCGGACAGGAAGAAGCGGTGACAGCGGTGGCAAAAGCCATGCGCAGGGGACGTGTGGGCCTGCAGGACCCCAACCGCCCCATCGGTTCTTTCCTCTTTTTGGGTCCCACGGGCGTGGGCAAGACGGAACTTAGCAAGGCATTGGCGGAAGCGATGTTCGGTTCGGAAAACGCGCTGATCCGCGTGGATATGTCGGAATACATGGAGGGGCATTCCGTCTCCAAGATGATAGGTTCCCCTCCGGGTTATGTCGGGTTTGACGAAGGCGGGCAGCTTAGCGAGAAAGTGAGGCGCAACCCTTACTCGGTGGTGCTGTTTGACGAAGTGGAGAAAGCGCATCCCGATGTGTTCAATATTCTGCTTCAGGTGTTGGACGACGGTCATATTACGGATTCCAAGGGACGCAAAGTGAATTTCAAGAATACCATCTTGATTATGACTTCCAATGCGGGTGCGCAGCGGATTATCGACCCGAAAAACCTGGGTTTTTCCGTGCAGTCGGATGAGAAGAAGGATTATGACAAAATGAAATCGGGGGTCATGGAGGAAGTGAAGCGGCTGTTCAAGCCGGAATTCATTAACCGCATTGATGAAATCATGGTATTCCATCCGTTGACCAAAGAGGATATGAAGCAGATTATTACGCTGCTGTCCAAAAACCTGACGAAACGGTGCAGGGAGCAGATGGATATTAACCTGACGATTACACCCGCATTAAAAGAGTATATTGTGGATGCCCACGCAGACCTTAAGATGGGGGCAAGACCGCTGAAACGAGCGGTACAGACGGTTATTGAGGACGCGCTTGCGGAAGAAATACTGGAAGGGAAAATACAGCCGGGCGATGATGTAAGCGCAGGTGTCAAAGAGAAGAAAGTGGTGTTTCACAAACATGCTTTGGGAAATCCATAAATTTTTTTGTGGAATTACTATCCAAAATATATTATACTAATCGTAGACGGATATGGCCAGGAAGGAACCGGAAAGAAAACGGTCCGGGGTATTTTTGGCAAAGGCGAGGAAGATACTTAGGAGGATAAGGAAATGGCAGCGGTAGAAGAATTACTTCGCACGGAAGATGGAGGCGCAATCAGCTTTGGAAACCACAGACTGAAAGAGAAAGCGAAGCTGGAAGATTATGAGTTTGGCGGGGATTTATACAAGGTCAAGACTTATAAGACGATGACCAAACTGGAGAGGAACGGCATGTTTGTGTACGAATCGGTACCGGGTACCAGCGTGAACGGGTTTATGGAGACGCCGGAGGGCATCCGTTTCCTGGTGGAAGGCGACGAAGATGCGCAGATTACGGTAGGGCTTCAGGACGAGACCGAATATGAAGTGTTCTTAAACGGGGAAAATATCGGAAGGATGAAAACGAACCTCGGAGGCAAGTTAAACCTGAGCGTGGAGCTTGCGGGCGCAGGGGAAGTGGAAGTAAAGGTCGTAAAATAGCGGCCTGAACCAAATGAAATAAAAGCAGGACGGACACCGGAAATGGAAAAGGTGAAAGTCCTGTTTTTATGCACGGATGCGGGCAGGGGAAAATGTTTCCTTTGTCCGGCGGGAGGAAAAAGGATGGCGAAAGGGAAAAATACTACCCTGTTTTTCTGCCAGGAATGCGGGCATGAATCGGCAAAGTGGACGGGACAGTGTCCCGCCTGCAAGGCATGGAATACGATGGTGGAGGAAAGGATAAGCGTAACGGCAAAGGGCATGGGCGGTTCCGTGAAGACGGGTGCGGCAGGAAGCGGGGGAAGAAGGACGGAACCCTCCCGCCTGTCGGATGTGTCCTTAGACAGCGAGGAACGGATTAGCGCCGGAATCGGGGAACTGGACAGGGTGCTGGGCGGGGGGATTGTCCCCGGCTCCCTGACTTTGGTGGGCGGTGATCCGGGCATCGGAAAATCCACGTTACTTCTGCAGGTCTGCCAGAAGCTGGCGGACGCAAAGCGCAAAGTGCTGTATATTTCCGGGGAGGAGTCGTTAAAACAGATTAAGATACGGGCGAACCGAATCGGTTCCATCGGCGACGACTTCCTTCTTCTTTGTGAAACCAATCTTGCAGAGGTGGAGGATGCCATACGCCGTATCCGTCCGGATGCGGCGGTTATCGATTCCATCCAGACGATGTACAGCGAGGAAGTGTCATCCGCGCCCGGAAGCGTATCCCAGGTGCGGGAAGCCACCAATGTTTTCCTGCAGTTGGCAAAGGGGATGAATATCCCCGTGTTTATCGTGGGACATGTGACGAAGGAGGGAACGGTGGCAGGTCCCAGGGTTTTGGAACATATGGTGGATACGGTGCTTTATTTTGAAGGGGACCGTCATGCTTCCTACCGGATATTGCGCGGGGTGAAGAACCGTTTCGGTTCCACGAATGAAATCGGGGTTTTTGAAATGAGGGAGGAAGGGCTTGCCGAAGTGGAGAACCCTTCGGAGTTTATGTTAAACGGCAGACCGGAGAATGCCAGCGGGTCCGTGGTGGCATGTTCGATGGAAGGAACCAGGCCCATGTTAACCGAAATCCAGGCATTGGTGTGCGGCAGTAATTTCGGCATTCCGCGCAGGCAGGCAATCGGGACGGATTTTAACCGGGTAAACCTGTTGATGGCGGTACTGGAAAAACGGGTGGGTTTACAGATGTCGGGCTGCGATGCTTATGTGAACCTTGCGGGAGGCATACGGATTACGGAGCCTGCCATTGACCTTGGAATCGTAATGGCAATCGTGTCCAGCTTTAAAAACCGTGCCGTGGACGACAAGATGCTGGTATTCGGCGAAGTAGGGTTAAGCGGGGAAGTGCGTGCCGTAAGTATGGCGGGACAGCGCGTGGCGGAAGCGCGGAAGCTGGGATTTACCACCTGTGTCCTGCCCTGGGTCTGTGCGGATAAGATGCAGGCAGTGGAGGGGATGAAAATAATCGGCGTGAAGTCCGTCACAGATGCCATTGATTTGATATAAGGCGCGGGAATAAGAATATGGAAAGGTATAACGGCAGGTATGAAAAAATTACTGGTATATTTAAAGGATTATAAAAAGGAAACGGTGCTGGCGCCGTTATTTAAAATGCTGGAAGCGTCGTTTGAACTGTTTGTACCGCTTGTAATGGCGCAGATCATTGACACGGGAATTGCGGACGGGGACAGAGGAATGATAATAAACATGGGACTGTTGCTGCTCGCCCTGGGCATCATCGGACTGGTATGTTCCATTACGGCGCAGTTTTTTGCGGCAAAGGCGGCGGTGGGATTTTCCACCGGGTTAAAACATGCTTTGTTTGGGCATATCCAGACGCTGTCCTTTTCGGAAATGGATACCGTCGGAACTTCCACGCTGATTACGCGCATGACCAGCGATGTCAATCAGGTGCAGTCGGGCGTGAATCTGGTGCTCCGCCTGTTTTTGCGCTCCCCGTTTATTGTGTTTGGCGCGATGGTAATGGCATTTACCATTGACGTAAAGGCGGCGTTCGTGTTTGTGGTGACGATTCCCCTGCTCTGTCTTGTGGTATTCGGCATCATGATGATTAGTATGCCTTTGTACAAAAAGGTACAGGCAGGACTGGACCGGATTCTAGGGATTACGAGGGAAAACCTGACTGGTGCCAGGGTTGTGCGTGCGTTTAATAAGGAAGAATCGGAAACCGCCCGCTTTCGGGAGGGAAACGAGGCGCTGACGAAGATGCAGATGTTCGTTGGGAAGATATCCGCCCTGATGAATCCGGTGACGTACATCATTATTAACGGTGCGGTTATCGTGCTGATTTGGATTGGCGCTCTGCAAGTGGATGCGGGTAATATTACGCAGGGCGAAGTGGTGGCGCTGGTCAATTACATGTCGCAGATTCTAGTGGAGCTGATTAAGCTGGCGAACCTGATCATTACCGTAACGAAGGCGCTCGCCTGCGCCAACCGGATTGAGGCGGTTTTTGAAACAAAAGCAAGCCTTATTTCCCCGGAAAAAGGGCGGGGGAAAGACTTTTCCAAAGGGAAGGGGGCGGACGGCGTTCCCGCAGTTTTGTTTGAGCATGTAAGCCTGACCTATAAAAATGCGGGGGCGGAGTCCCTGACGGATATTGATTTCCGGGCGGAAAGGGGACAGACCATCGGCATCATCGGCGGTACGGGTTCCGGGAAATCTTCGGTGGTGAACATGATTCCCCGGTTTTACGATGCCACGAAAGGCAGGGTATTGGTAAACGGTGTGGATGTCAGGGACTATACGCTGGAGGAACTGCGCGGGAAAATCGGCGTAGTGATGCAGAAGGCGGTTTTATTCAAGGGTTCCATACGGGAAAACCTGCTTTGGGGAAAGGAGGATGCCCCAGAAGAAGAATTGTGGCGTGCGCTGGAGATTTCCCAGGCGAAGGAATTTGTGGAAGCGAAGGAAGGCGGGCTGGAAGCGAAGGTGGCACAGGCAGGCAAAAATCTTTCCGGCGGGCAGAAGCAGCGGCTTACCATTGCCAGGGCGCTGGTCCGCAGACCGGAAATCCTGATATTGGACGACAGCGCTTCGGCGCTGGATTTTGCCACCGACGCAAAACTGCGCAAAGCAATACGGGAAATGGAGGATGCGCCTACGGTTTTCATCGTTTCCCAGCGGGCGGCATCCATCCGGTATGCGGATGTCATTTTGGTTATGGAGGACGGGGAAATTGCGGGAATGGGAACCCATGATGAGTTAATGGAAAGCTGCAGCGTCTATAAGGAGATTTACGATTCCCAGTTTAAGAAGGAGGGAAGGGTATCATGAAAGGCAGGAGCAGACAGAAAGAGATTTTGCTTAAGGTATTGCGGTATATCCGCAGGTATTGGTTCTATTTGGGTGTTTCCGTGTTTATGGCGGCATGTGTGGTGGGGCTTACCCTTTATGTGCCCATCCTGACCGGCGATGCCATTGATTTGATTATCACAAAGGGGTTCGTGGATTTTGGGGGGATTTTGGCTATTTTAGGGAAAATGGGAATAGCCATTGCCTTAACGGCGGCGGCACAATGGCTGATGAATGTGTGCAATAACCGGATGACATACGGAATCGTGCGGGATATCCGTGACGAGGCATTTGGCAAAATAGAAATCCTGCCATTAAAATATGTAGACAGCCATTCTTACGGCGAGGTGGTCAGCAGGGTCATTGCGGATGTGGACCAGTTTGCGGACGGACTTTTGATGGGATTTACCCAGTTGTTCACCGGCGTGGTGACGATTGTGGGGACGTTGGTGATCATGCTGACCATCAATATCGGGATTACGGCAGTGGTGGTGTGTATTACGCCTGTTTCTTTTTTGGTGGCGAATTTTATCGCGAAGAAAACATACCGCATGTTTAAGCTGCAGTCCGAGACAAGAGGCGAGCAGACGGCGTTGATTGACGAAATGGTGGGAAACCAAAGGGTGGTACAGGCATTCGGTTACGAGGACAATGCCATGGAGCGTTTTGACGAAATTAACATAAGACTCCAAAAATGTTCCTTGCAGGCGATTTTCTTTTCCTCGATTACCAATCCGGCGACCCGGTTCGTCAACAGTTTGGTTTATGCGGGCGTGGGCATTACCGGCGCATTCCTTGCCATCCGGGGCGGCATCAGTGTGGGACAGTTGTCCTGTCTGCTTACGTATGCCAACCAGTATACGAAGCCGTTTAACGAGATTTCCGGTGTCATTACGGAGCTGCAGAACGCCCTTGCCTGTGCGGGCAGGATCTTTGAACTGATGGAGGAGGAGCCGCAGGTGCCGGATGCAAAAGACGCGGCGGTGCTTAAAGATGTGGAAGGGAATGTGGAGCTTCAGGGGGTATCTTTTTCCTATACGCCGGATAAAAAGCTCATTGAGGACTTTAACCTGACGGTGAAACCGGGACAGCGGGTGGCAATCGTGGGACCCACGGGCTGTGGGAAAACGACGCTCATAAACCTGCTGATGCGTTTTTATGATGTGGACCGGGGAAGCATATGCGTGGAAGGGAAGGATATCCGCGGGGTGACACGCAAGAGCCTGCGCACTGCGTTCGGTATGGTACTGCAGGAGACATGGTTAAAAACCGGAACCATAAGGGAAAACATTGTTATGGGCAAACCGGATGCCACGGAGGAAGAAATCACCGCGGCGGCAAAGGCGGCACACGCCCACAGCTTTATCAAGCGGCTGCCGGAAGGGTATGACACGGTAATTACGGAGGACGGCGGGAACCTGTCCCAGGGGCAGAAACAGCTTCTCTGCATTACGCGGGTGATGCTTAGTCAGCCGGATATGCTCATACTGGATGAAGCGACGTCATCCATTGATACGAGGACGGAAATAAGGATACAAAAAGATCGGAAGAGCGTCGTGTAGGGA
>CAJUMD010000056.1 GCA_910587275.1 uncultured Kineothrix sp. | reverse complement strand
AAATGTAAATTTTCTGTGAACTTGATTAAAAAGTCCTTTACAAAACGTCACTGGTAAAACCTGCAAAAGAATAACTAACATCCACACAGAAAGTCTGCCAAAGCGGGCACGGGGTATTAACATGTATTTGAAACTTGCCATAAAAGAGCGGGAAAAACATAAATATATTTTTATGTTTATCATCCTCCAACTGTCCATCTCCTTTATCACTGCCATCTGCTGCGTTTCCGTAACGGAACGCCAGTACCAGCGTTACCGCTCCTTAAAACCGGTAATCAGCCGGGTCGGTTGGTTTATTGACTCCACATTAGGGGTAATTTATCCGGAAAGTGATGTAGGAACCGGCATAAGCGGAAAAGATGTGTTACAAAAGCACCTGAAAAATACGGATATTATCTGTACCTATTCCGTATTGGCAAACATTGCCCAGGATTCGTGGGAACCGGAAATGGAAACCATCGTATATGACCGGGAACTGGTTCAAGCCATGAATCCCAAAATGGCGGAAGGAAATTGGCTGACAGACGGCATACGTCATCCGGAAGAAATCGAAGCCGTTATTTCGCAAAATTATTACGGGCTATGTGCCGGTGATACCCTCCAACTCGTCCCCTATGCAAACGACGGAACCAAAGATGCCATACCGATTAAAATAACAGGAGTCTTGGATGAACATGCGGAAATTCTTAAGATGGAATATTCCAAACCAATGGTAAGCTACCACAATTTCATTTTTGATACGGAAAATGCCGATAAGCCCATCCTGATTTTACGTCAGGAAGACATTCTGCGCCTATCCGAACAAACCTTATCGCCAAGGGGTCTGCTGTTTCTTCTTTATCATCAGGAAATAACCGATGCAGAGAAAAAAGAAAATGAAGAATTTATGGAAAGCAACATACAAATCCATCTAAAGGAACCATTATCCATTGTAAAAGAAAAAAGCGAAACCTACCTGCAAAACCAAACTGCAGAAATACTCCCTGTGTTGATTCCTTTGATAGTGGAACCTATTCTTTCAACGGAACTTCATTCCATAAATTTACGGAAAAAAACTCCTCCAAAATTCGTAACCGGGAAATCGGCATCATCATGCAGGATTTTGCGTTGATAGAAGAATTCACCGCATATGAAAACATTGTCCTTCCCTTGGAGATACAAAGAAAAAAGAAAGGACAAAAAGAACAGGCCGTACAGGAAGCCCTGAAAGCCGTAAATATGGAGGATTGTAAAAACCAAAAAGTCCATACCATGTCAGGCGGCCAGAAACAGAGAATTGCCATTGCACGGGCAATCATCAACCGGCCGCAGGTCATCCTGGCCGACGAGCCCACCGGATCTTTGGATTCCGAAAATACGGACCTTATCATGAAATTGTTCCGCCAACTTCACAAACAAGGCAAAACCGTCATTATCGTAACCCATGACCATGAAATTGCGGATCAATGCACAAGAACGGTATCCCTTCACGACGGAAAAATTCGAATACAAAGGAATCACATCTGTGATTAAACCGGAAAAAACAAGCGATATTAATTCTTCGTGCAAAACATTTTATTTTTGTGCAGATAGCATATGCTGTAATTATCAGCAGGAAATAACCGAAGCGCACGTTCCTTACCGAAAAATATGATTTTTCCATTCTATTTAAACCGTGGCGGACCAAAAAATCCGCCACGACATAAAACACAAATATACGAAAGAAATCATCTGCCGGAAAGAAGATTAAATTCCATTTGGTAAGCAGGATATTCCCCCATCTCCACCGGAAGGGGGATACCGGCTTCCATCAGCGCCGCGCCGCTGTAACGGTTCCCGCTTCCCGCCTCCACATAAATCCCGCCCGGCAAAAGCCCCTTTAACTTCACATAACTAATCGGCCGGTTTCCGTGGGTTTCCAGCATCACGGCATTCACCAACGCCTGTTCTTTACAATCCGAAACAAACATCCACGCCGCATAAGCATCCGTAAAAGGACTGGACAGACGGTAATAATCGCCGCAGCGGAAAAGTTCTTCGTATTTCTTATACTGCTTAATCTGTTCTTTTACTTCCTCCTTCTCCTCTGCCGTCAGTTTCCCAAGGGAAAGCTCGTACCCGAACGCCCCCGTCATCGCCACGGTACCCCGCGTATGCAGACTGGTACTGCGTCCCGTCTGATGGTTTGGCACAGCAGAAACATGGGCGCCAACCGTGGACATGGGATAAAAGAACGACGTCCCATACTGGATGCGCAGCCTGTCCACGGCATCCGTATTGTCGCTGCACCAAATCTGCGGCGTATAATACATCATACCGGCGTCAAACCTTCCGCCTCCGCCGCTGCATCCTTCGATTAATACTTCCGGGTATGCCGCCGTCAACTTCTCCAAAAAGTCATATACACCCAGCATATAATCATACGTAATTTTTCCCTGGGCGCTTTCCGCGGAATAAATATCCGCAAGGCTCCGGTTCATATCCCATTTCACGTACGCAATCTTTCCCTGGTCCAACACGCCGCAGATTTGCCGGAACACATGGTCCCTCACTTCCTTTCTGGTGAAATCAAGAACGAGCTGGTTCCTTCCCCGCACGGGATTCCTGCCCGGAATCCGTATCGCCCAATCCGGGTGTTCCCGGTAAAGTCCGCTGTCCACGGAAACCATCTCCGGTTCTATCCAAATTCCGAATTCCACACCGGCACGGTTGACTTTTTGGATTAACTCCCCTAACGTGCATCCCAGCTTCCTTTCATTTACCTGCCAGTCTCCCAAACCGCTGTTATCATCATCCCGCTTCCCGAACCATCCGTCGTCCATGACCACCATATCCATTCCAAGCTCAGCCGCTTCCTCCGCCAGCCGGACGATTGTTTCCCCGTTAAAATCAAAATATGCCGCTTCCCAACTGTTCACCAGCACCGGTCTCGGACGGAACGCGTATGCGCCCCTGCATATATGGTTCCTGATACAACGGTGGTATTTTACGGACAAATCCGCAAAACCCTGTTTGGAATAACATAAAACCGTCTCCGGTACAACCAGCGATTCTCCCTTCCCCAACGGGTAATGAAACAAATCCTCCTGCAGTCCCATTAACGCCCTTGTCTGTCCGAACTGGTCCCTTTCCGCTTCATACATGAAATTTCCGCTGTATACAAACATCATGCCATAGCAGCTTCCACTGTCCTCCGTGGTATCCTTTCCCGCAAGGATAACCGCCGGGTTATACTGGTGGCTGGACGTTCCCCTCCGGCTCCCGATGACCGTATTTCCGTGCGTCACCGCCGTCCGCTGGAAATTCCTCTCCATGGCATGTCTTCCGTAAAAACTAACCAGGTCAAAATCCCCGGAAATAAAATCCAAACAGGCGGACGCCGCTTTTTCCACGGTAATCCCCACTGCTCCGCCATTGGTAATGACCGCGCTGCGCGTAATGATATCCTCATCCTCCAGTACTCCGTACAACAGCCGCACCTGTACGCCGCTGACGGAATCCTCCAGTATGATTTCCAACGTTTCCGCGCTGTCCGTATTTCCTTCTTTTTGGACATGGACTGCCGGTAAACCCGGCAGCCCATATTTCCCTTTCCTAATCTCATACCCGGCATAACGCAGGTCACAGCATTCCGACCCGTCGGCGTTCCTGACCACCAGTGCGCTGCTCCGGTAATCCCCCATGCCCATTGCCGGATATTCCTGCGGAAGCACATCCAGCGAATAAGTCCTGTCTCCCCCTGCATCATGGGGATTGCCGGAAAATCCCCTGTCGTAATAAGTCAACAGATAGTCCATATCCCCCGGCACCCCCGCACCGTAATACAAATGCAGGAGAAATCCATAAGAATCCACTTTCATCTGATACGTGGTATTTTTTGTATAAATGGTAAAAATCCGCTTTTTTTCCTGATAAACAACTGCCATATTGCCACCAAACCTTTTCCCGTATTATTTTACCGCACCATTAACCACACCGTTCAAAATCTGCTTCTGGCAGATGATATAGAAGACAAGGATCGGTATCAGCGACAGCAGATAAGACGCAAATGCCAAATTATAATTCGTGCCAAACTGCGACTGGAAGTTCAACTGCGCCAAAGGCAGCGTATTCTGCTCTGATCCCGCCATAATGACAAGAGGCGTCATAACGTCATTCCATACTGCCAGCGCCGTCAATACCGCCACCGTAGCGTGCATGGGACGCATCACCGGGAAAATAATCTTCCAGTAAGTCCTCCATGTGGAAGCCCCGTCTACCTTTGCCGCCTCCTCCAACGCCATAGGGATATTTACCAGATACCCCGAATAGAGCAGAATGTTCATCGGCATGTAAAACACCACGTACAGGAGAATGACCCCGAACCAGTTTGCCAGTCCCAGCTCCGCCGTCTGCTTCGCCAAAGGCATCATCAGGATTGCAAACGGAACGAACATACCGCTGACAATAAACAGGTACACAAAACCGTAAAATTTATTTTTTGCCTTATTCCTGCCCAGCGCATAACCCATCAGGGAATGAATCAGGATGGACAGCCCCACGGACAGCGCCGTAATCAAAAGACTGTTTCCCAGGGAATGCCAAAAATCCGTTACTTCCATGGCTTCCTTAAAATTGTCCAGGCTCCATGTCTTGGGCAATGCCAGGATACCGCCGATGGTATTCGTCATTTCGGAAGGCTGCTTGAATGCAATTATTATGGTCAGGTACAACGGAAAAATAATAGTGGAAAGCCCTAAGACCAACAGGATCATCGGCGTCCAGTTTGTATTCTTTTTTGCCATGGCTTTTGTCATAACTGCTCCTCCTTACTGCCGGAAAATTTCATCTGCGCAACGGATACGATAACGATAACGATGAAGAATACCACCGCGTTTGCACTTTGGAACCCGAACTGCCCGCCGGACATACCGTTATTGTAAATCAGGTAGGAAATGGATTCCGTACTCTGCGCGGGACCGCCTTTGGTCAACGCCATAATCTGGTCAAACACCATCAGGAAGTTCTTCACGCAAAGCACCATGTTAATCGAGAAAAACGGGATAATCAGGGGGAACGTCAAATGGCGGAACCTTTTCCATCCGGTGGCGCCGTCCAGCCCTCCCGCTTCGTATACATCCTCCGGCACGGTCTGTAAGCCCGAAATGTAGATAATCGTATTCATTGCCACTGCCTGCCACGCACATACCACCATAATGCCAATCCATGCCGCACTGGAATTGGACAGGATGCTTGTGCTCAAAGCCGCGATTCCCATCATATCCGCCACTGCCGGAAGTATGTAGGTAAAGAAGTAGTTGAAAATGTACCCCACTACCAGTGCACCAAGAATGTTCGGCAGGAAATACGCCCCGCGGAAGAAACTTTTCGCCCTTATTTTACTGTTCAGCCCCAGGGCAAGGATCAGGCTCAGAACATTTACCACCACGGTCGTCACCACCGCCAGTTTAAACGTAAACCAATAAGACTTTCCGACACGTGCATCCGAAAACAAATCGATGTAATTTTGGAAGCCTACCCAGTTATATTTCCCGAATCCTTTGAAGTTTGTAAAGCTGTATATGACACCGCGGATTAACGGAATCGTATTAAAGCAGACAAACAGCGCCAATATCGGAATGGTAATCAGCAAAAATGTCCTTTTTCTTTCATTTTTCCATATTTCTTTCATAAAAAATATAGTCTCCTTCCTTTCCTAATTCTTATTCCAATTCTTATTTCCAATTTTTATTCCAAATTTATCTCCCCGTCCTAATTCAATTCCTTTTCCGGTCTAGTCCGCAGTCCCGTGCTGTTTCTCATACTCCTTTACCACACGGATAATGTCCCTGTTGTACCGCGGCCAGTCCTCATCGAACTTTTTCAGAAAAGCATCCACGTCCTTTTGGAGCAGGAAAGTCTGGATTTGCGCATCCACAGCCATTTCGGACGGATAATAATGATCCTGGTAGTCCGTCATGTTTCCTTCCGTTATGTACCGGGTCATTCCGTCCAGGATGGAAGGCAGTTGAAAATCACCGTCTTTGCATGGAATTGCTGTCTGCGCATCGATATATTTCTGTATGTTCTCATCCGCATAAAGGAAATCCAGCACCTCATAGGCAGCTTCCTTATTTTCACATTCCGCCATTACGCAGAACTGGAGATCCACGCCGGAATTTAATGTATTGCCGTCTTTGTCATCATTTGCCGGCATTACGAAAGAATCCAGGTTAAGCTCCGGGTTCACGGACAAAATCTGCGGAGCGGCATAGCTTCCGATGGGATACATGGCGGATTCCCCTCTCGCAAAGGCGGTACACGCATCGTTATACCCATAGGCAAACGGATCTTCCGGTCCGTACTCTAACAGTTTTAAGTATTTTTCGGAAACTTCCCGGTATTCCTCGGAAAATGTGGTTTCCCCACGGTTCACCTGTTTCGTGGTATCCGAAGGCGCCAGGTCTACCGCCATGGCATTCCACGGGGCAAGGCAGGTCCACGTATCCTTAAACCCGAAGTAAAAAGGAAGAATTCCTTCCGCTTTTATGGTATCGCATAACGCCACCAGTTCTTCCCAATTCTCCGGTATCTGCCATCCGTGTTCCTCAAACATGTCTTTGTTGTACAGAATTCCTGCCGCATTTGCCACATAGGGCGCCGCATAAGTACCTTCCGTGGGAACCAGTTCCAAGGCTTCCCCGATATCCAGGTATCCCTGGTTAATCTCCTGCAGCCCCTGATAATCGGAGATATCCGCCAGGATTTCCGCATCCACAAAATAGGAATAATTGATATCGCCGCCGATTCCTATGATGTCCGGGTAATCCTCCCTGATAAACCTTGTCTTCAAAATAGTCATGGCATCGTTGGGGGAACTGATTTTCAAACGGATGTTATCATGGGTTGCATTAAATTCATCTTCCACTGTCTTGAAGTAATTTGCCGCTTCCGGTTTATATTGGACGATTTCTATCTCGACCTTACCGTCCTCACCCGAACTCCCGCACCCACAGACAGCCAATGATACCGCCGCACAGCATAATGCAAGCCCTAAGCATTTTATCCCTTTCCCTTTCATAACATTCTCCTTCCTTTTTTTGATAATGGTATTGTAACATACCATAATGCTACTGATAAATACCAGCATTTTGCAAATTATATTCCTTTATGCTATTTTTATTCCTTTTGTTTGCTACTATCTAGCATTTTGGTATATAATAAAAAAAACCGTCATTGGGAGGGTCTATGAGCGATTTTATTTTTTCCGTTTTTCCGTGTGAAAATTTTATTGATTTTGGATTATATCAATTTGGATGGGAACAGTGTGACCCATCCCATTCCTTCGGTCCCGCAGCAAGGAACCACTATCTGTTCCACCTTTGCCTGTCCGGTACCGGAACGCTGTATGCGGACAATGCCGCGGGCAAAACCGTTACCTACCAAATTAAAAGCGGGCAGGGTTTTATGATGTTTCCCCACCAGGTATGCACCTATGTGGCAGACCGCGAAATCCCATGGGAATATGTATGGATTGAATTTGACGGGCTGCGTGCCAAAGAAACCATCGACCTGACCGGAATCAGCCGCAGCCAGCCGATTTATAAGGCACGCTATAAAGATATTGCGGAAACGATGAAAACCGAGCTGCTCTACATCGTAAACCACAAGGAGGAGTCCCCGTTCCACTTAATCGGGCACTTCTACCTTTTCATCGACAGCTTCGTGCGCTCGTCCACTTCTGCACAAAGCGGCAAAGGAAGCAGCCTGCGGGATTTTTACATCAAGGAATCCATTTCCTATATCGAGCAGAACTTCCAAAATGATATCACCGTGGAAGATATTGCCGCCTCCTGCGGTTTAAACCGCAGTTATTTCGGGAAAATTTTCCATGAAAATATGGGCAAATCACCCCAGGAATTTCTGATTTCCTACCGCATGTCGAAAGCCGTGGAATTATTAAAACTGACTAAGCTGTCCATTGCCGATATCGGAAACGCGGTAGGCTATCCGAACCAACTGCATTTTTCCCGGGCATTTAAAAACGTATACGGCATCTCACCCAAACAGTGGCGGAACGAAAACCGCCTGCCATCCGTTTCGGAATGACAGGCGGTGCGTTTCCCAAATCTTATAAAAGGAAATACTCCCGATTAGTTTGCTTTCTGCTCCGCGTCTGCATTTTCAGCCGGAACTTCTGCATCTGCGTTCTCTGCCGGCGCTTCTGCATCCGTGTTCTCTGCTGTTGCTTCTGCATCCGCAGCCGGTGCTTCTGCATCCGCATTTTCAGCCGGTGCTTCCGCGTCTGCATTTTCAGCCGGTGCTTCCGCGTCTGCATTTTCAGCCGGTGCTTCCGCGTCTGCGTTCTCTGCCGGTGCTTCTGCATCCGCATTTTCAGCCGGTGCTTCCGCATCTGCGTTTTCTGCCGGTGCTTCCGCATCTTCTGCAGGGGTTTCAACTGCTGTGTCATCCGTTACCGCTGCTTCCGTATTACCGCAAGCCATCATCAGGGTTGCGCATGTTGCTACTGCTGTCAATAACATAACTACTTTCTTTTTCATAACTTTTCTCCTCCTATATATGAAACAAAATTGCCGTGTCCAGTCCCATGCCCTATGTACCGTGCAGCGGGAACTGTTGTCGGGGTTTCCCTCACCGGCTGAAAACATCATATGGCATAATTGTGACCAATCTGTGAACAAATTCTTGAGAATTTATGAACTGAATTTTTCCAAATGTCCAAAAAGTGCATAGAATTTACCGGGGCCAAGGGAACATGCATGGCTTTTTCACAATTTACACCCTTTATTTTGCGAATTTTTATAACAATTCCATAAACACTTGAAAATATAAATTTACAAATCCGTCATTTATGGATAAACTATATTTATCACAAATTTTTTAAGATACTGCAAATTTTCATATTTATTAAAGAAAGGACAAACATATGAAATTCATCTCATGGAACGTAAACGGGCTCCGCGCCTGTACGGGAAAAGGCTTTCTCGATTTCTTCCGGGAACAGGATGCGGACATTTTCTGTATACAGGAAACAAAATTACAGGAAGGACAAATTGACCTGGACCTTCCCGGCTATTACCAGTATTGGAATTACGCGGAGAAAAAAGGTTATTCCGGTACCGCCGTTTTCACGAAGCAGGAACCCCTGTCCGTTTCCCCCGGCATCGGAATGGAAGAACATGACCACGAAGGCCGTGTGATTACCTTGGAATACGACGGTTTTTACATGATTACCGTATATACGCCCAACTCCCAGCGCGAGCTCACCCGTTTGGATTACCGGATGAAATGGGAAAACGACTTCCTTCTTTATATCAAGGAACTGGAAAAAACAAAACCCGTCATTTTCTGCGGCGACCTGAACGTGGCACATCAGGAAATCGACCTGAAGAACCCCAAGACCAACCGCAAAAACGCGGGCTTTACCGATGCGGAACGGGAGAAATTCACCATCCTGACACAGTCCGGCTTTCTCGATACCTTCCGCTATTTTTATCCTGACAAAGAAGGGGCTTATTCCTGGTGGTCCTACCAGTTCAACGCAAGGGCAAAAAATGCCGGCTGGCGTATCGACTATTTCCTTGTATCGGAACGTTTAAAGGACCGGCTGGAAGATGCCCTTATATATTCCGAAGTTCTCGGTTCCGACCACTGCCCCGTGGGACTCATCCTGAAGTAAACCCCCGCCGCAAGCGGCGTCGGTCTTTGCCCCTTGCCGCCGCCAAATACCTGTTAGAGCGTGTTTGAAAATTGCTTTCAGACATGCTCCAGCTTCCCATGCTTCTCATAGCGGGAAACCTGTGTGATTCCGTTTTTCCCGTCCGTAAACACCACATAAGGTTTATGTGTCCCCGCTTCCTCCGGCGTCATATCCGCATATGCCATAATAATGATATGGTCGCCAATCTGGACCTGCCTTGCCGCCGCCCCGTTTAAGCAGATCATCCCGCTTCCGGCTTCCCCAGCAATGGTATATGTCTCGAAACGGCTGCCGTTTTCTACGTCCACAATCTGTACCATCTCGTATTCCAGGATGCCTGCGGCCTGGAGCAGCTGCGAATCCACAGTGATACTTCCCACGTAATTTAACTCTGCCTGTGTCACCACGGCTCGGTGGATTTTCCCTTTTAACATTCTGAGCTTCATGTTTCTCACCCTCCTTATCCCGTTACCTGCATTCACTTATCCGGTAAATAAAATTATCAATCAGCCTTGTCTTTCCGATATATACCGCTATGGCACAGAGAATTTCCCCGTTTTTTGCATCCTCCAGGTTTTCTATGGGCGTGATGTCCGCAAAGTCCACGATTTCCACATAATCGGTTTTCGCCAGCTTTTCTTTCCCTATCTCCCCGGCAATGCATTCCTTGATTTTTAAAGCATCTCTCTCACCGGCTTCCACCAGCTTCCTTCCTGCCGCGAGGCTCCTGTCCAGCACAAGCGCCGCCTGCCGTTCTTCCGCATTCAAATAGGTATTCCTGGAGCTTTTTGCCAGTCCATCCGGTTCGCGCACGATAGGACAGCCCACAATTTCAATATCCATACCCAAATCCCTTACCATCTTCTTAATAACGGCAAGCTGCTGGGCATCCTTCTGTCCGAAATATGCCCTGTCTGCCGGAATGATATGGAACAGTTTGCACACTACGGTCTGCACGCCCCTGAAATGGACGGGGCGGCTTTTTCCGCACAGCTCCTTTGTCAATCCTTCCATATCCACATAGGTGGAGAAACCTTCCCCATACATTTCCCCTGCATCCGGGTGGAATACCAAATCCACCCCCGCGTCTTCGCAAAGTGCCGCATCTTTTTCCATATCCCTGGGATAACTGGCAAAATCTTCGTTTGGTCCGAACTGGATGGGATTGACGAATATGCTGACCGCCACCCGGTCGTTTTCCTTCCGCGCCGCTTCCATCAGACTCCTATGCCCCTCATGCAGATATCCCATGGTGGGGACGAAGCCGACGCGAAGCCCCTGCCGTTTCCATTCTTTCACCTGTTCCCTTGTTTCCCTGATGCTTTCCGAAATAATCATACTCCTGCTCCTTTTCCCGTCTTCCATATCCTCCGCGCGATGCACCCGTCAATACAATTTATCCAAAATGCTTTCATCCATCCGGAATGTATGCTCTTTGGCAGGAAACGTGCCGTTCTGCACTTCTTCTTTATAAGCGGCAAATCCCTTCTTCATCTCCGCGCCCACGTTCGCAAACACTTTCACAAACTTCGGCGCCAAATCCGCATACATGCCAAGCATATCCTGGTACACCAACACCTGCCCGTCACATCCCGCACCCGCACCGATGCCGATGGTTGGAATGTGAATTTTCTTTGTAATCAGTTCTGCCAGCGCTTCCGGCACGCATTCCAGTACCACGGCAAAAGCTCCCGCCGCTTCCACCGCCTGCGCTTCTTCCAGCAGTTTCCTCGCCGCTTCCTCCCCTTTGCCCTGTACCTTAAATCCGCCGAACGCATGAACGGACTGGGGTGTCAGCCCGATATGGGCACAGACCGGAATGGATGCTTTTACGATTGCTTCGATTTGCGGACATACTTCTTTTCCTCCCTCCAGCTTCACCGCCTGCGCATGTCCTTCCTTAACCAGCCTCCCGGCATTAACCACCGCATCGTACACCGAAGTCTGATAGGACATGAACGGCATATCCGCAATGACTAACGCATTTTTTGCACCTTTTGCAACTGCCCTTGTATGGTGGAGCATATCCTCCATCGTCACCGACAGCGTATCCTCATAACCGAGGCATACCATTCCCAAAGAATCCCCCACTAAAATGGAATGGATTCCCGCTTCATCCACCATCCTTGCCGTGGAATAATCATAGGCGGTAAGCATGGTGAGTTTCTCGCCCTTTTCTTTTGCCTGTTTAAACGTTACCGATGTATTCTTCATAAAACCAAACCCCCTGTATCCTTTCTTTTTACCATATTTCTGCCACGTTTGCCAATAATTCCTCTATGCGCGGATAGTCCTCCCGGTTTCCATATCTTTCTTTTGCCATTTCCAACAGCCGTCTTCCCAGCAGACGGTAAATCTCCCGTTCTTCCCCCGCCAAAACATCCAAATGTTTTGCCACGGTGGAAACGTCCCCGCGCGGAATGGGCCCCGTCATACTTGCGGGCGCCCCGCTCCCAAGTACGTTTTCCACATTTCCCCGCACCAGGAAAGCCGCCGCATGCCGGGCTTCTTCCTCCGTAAACCCGCACTGTCCCAATAACCCGAAGCCCATGTCCAAAAGCGCCAGTACGTCATTACTCAATACGCTTGCCGCACAATGGTATTTTGCCTTATCCTCCACCCTTATCCTGCAGTAAGGATTTCCGAGTTCCTGAAACAGCCCTTCCAGCTCCTGCAATGCGCAGGAATCGCCCTCCAGGGTAAAAAAACAGTTGTCCAGTTGTCCATACGATGAAAATTTATCGCGAAACGCAAGCATGGGGTGAGCCGAAGCCCCGTAAGCCTTCTTTTCCCCGATTCCCGTGAATACACCAGATGATAATGAGCCGCTGCAATGACATACAATCCGCCCATCCAAAGACATACCTTTCATGCAATCCCATACCGCACCGATTTGCCCATCCTGTGTGGTAATAAAAAGGGTATCGCTCAAAGTTACCAGTTCTTCC
The DNA here is from genome assembly GCA_910587275.1 of uncultured Kineothrix sp. Classification (GTDB taxonomy): domain Bacteria; phylum Bacillota; class Clostridia; order Lachnospirales; family Lachnospiraceae; genus Kineothrix. The sequence continues at coordinate 7,328 of CAJUMD010000056.1, read as the reverse complement.
ATTGTCCGGAAGCTGTCCGTACCGGTAAATTCCGCCGCCGTCACGGCATTTTCATAAGTGTGGCTGTAATAGCCGGCTACCGTTTTTCCCCTGTCCGTCAGATATTTCCCCAGCGAACAGCCTACTTTTCCGGCGCCGATGATTCCGATTTTTTTTACTGGTTTTTGATTCATTCCATGCATACACCTTCTTTCCAAGCGATGCACATTATCATCCGATGCAGTTTCCCGGGAATACTGCTCGTTAAAAATATAACATGGCAGGAGCAGGATTGCAAGGGGAAAATGTTGTTTAAAAGTAGGCGGACGCACGGGCGGAAGGTCTTTGCAGGGCGGCGGCAGCGGGATTGCCTGTCCTGGTTTTCCGTGCACTTTTTTCGGCTGGGAGTTTCTAAGCAGAATGGCGCAGGTTTTCATATGCTGCGGGACGCCCTCAAGCGGCATCCATGCCGCATCGGGCTAAACCGTGCATCCATGCACGGTTTCCCTTGGTATACACATTCCGCTAAGAAACTTCCGCCGAAAACGAAGCACGGAAAACCGGGACAGGCAATCCCGCTGCCGCCGCCCTGCAAAGACCTTCCGCCCGTGCTGGGTAAAAAAGAAAAACGGTATGTAACATTGCATTTTTAATATCCAGCAAAAGCCGGCAGAGAGAAACCGGACAGGGGGTTCCGCTCCCGGCTTTTGCGTCCGCCTTTTTATTCCGATTGTACCAAATATTCCTGCTCCAACGTCACTGCCGCCAAAGTCTCCTGCACTTCCGGCGCACCGTCATAATAATGAAGCAGCAGATCCACCACCCTTGTATAGCTCAAAATCCCGTCTTCCACACCGTTTAACACCATGGAAGTTTCCGAAAGTTTATCCGAAACCCTGTCTACGACTTCCGTACTGATCACTGCCTTCTGCTCCACTTTCTCCCATGCCTTTTCTTCCAGGAATACATTTTCATTCCGCACCTGAGGGGATATTTTCACGCGGGAAGAATATACTGCCATATTCCTTCCGATGGCATCATAATATTCATTGTTAATGTAATTAAGGACGCTTAAGTACCCGCTGTACTGGAACATTACGTCCGGGGAATGGATGCAGGCAAGGAAACCAATCATATTCGCTTCCTCCTCATACATAAACCCTTTTAAGTGAGCATATTCGTGACATATGGTCGCCGGACGGTTTATTTCATGCATCAGCGCATTGTAATTTACTTCCATGGAAAACGGGAAAAAATACCCCTTCATTTTCTGCTGGCTGAAAAATTCGGAAAAGGCAAACTGTTTCGGCTGCGGATAGTATCCTTTTAACTGCACGCACTCCCCGCTTAAATTTAGCATCGCCTCCGCCGCCAGTTCTTCCATGTTTTCCGGGTAAATAATGGCGCCGTTTTCATCCCGCTCCACCTGCTGCGCCAGTTCATTGCACTTAATTACCACATAATCACGTAACTGCCCCAACTCCTCAATGGTATATTCCTTTTCCAACAGTTCCTGGAGCATCGGATCATCCGCCGTCATGCGGTTTATGAATCCGTATTTTTCCTCCATTGTGGAACAGTGATAAGGAATAAAACAGTTCAAAGTCATAATGACTGCCACCCCGGCAAAAATCCATGCATAAGCCGTCCAATAGTTCCGCACAAATTCCCGGATTTTCCTGCACGCCCCGGTCTTTCCAAACCCGATGGCTGCAACCAGCGCAAAAATCCCTAACAGCAAACCCACCGCCGTCACCGCCACGCCCGCAACCAGCATAACCTCTCCCACGGAAAAAGGAAACAGTCCGGTGAACCTGCCGTAAGTGCCTACCCACAGCGGATAAATGTGGCGTACATAGAAATCACAAAACGCGCTGCTTTCCCATGCAGCGGCATTTGCCAATGCTACCAACACGGCAACCCCCAACAACAACATCCAACCCCGTCGCTTCATCCGCATACCTCCTTATGTAATTTTTCCGAAGCCTTTACCTCGAAAGGCTTCCCCCGCTTCTCTATAAATTAAGGATAACATACAGATGTTAAATAAAAATAATATATTATGAATAATTTGTGAATAATTCATAATATATAAATTTATAATTTGATTTATTTGGTATTTTTGTACAAACCTGGAAGTCACTTACCCCTCTGCTTGCAGAGGAGTAAGTGTATTATTGCTATTTAATAAATATTTATCGTAAATCAATAAATAATTATTGACTTTCGATTTTTTGAATGCTATGATGGGGGATATAAAAGGCATAAGCACGCGTGCATAACACTAAAATCCCAAAAACAAGGGAGGTACCGTTATGTATATCAAATTAATCCAGCCAAAAGCGGAGAGACGTCCCATGGACACCGGCTTGAAGATGCATATGGCACCGCCGCTGGGACTTTTAACCATTGTCAATATGTTCCGGGATGAGCACAAAGTGACACTGGAAAATGAAAACATACAAAAAATTGTTTATGATGACAAACCGGATGTTGTCGGGATTTCCATAACCGTCGATGTGTTTCCCCGCGCCGTAAAAATAGCGGAACGGTTCCGGAGACAGAACATTCCCGTGATTGCGGGAGGTATTCATATCACAACCGCTGCGGATACGGTTCCGCCAGGCTGCTTTGACGCTTTGTGCATCGGGGCTGCGGAAGGGACTTGGCGGGATATCGTAAAAGACTGTCAAAACGGCTGTCTGAGAAACATATACCGGTGCGGCGGCAGTTTCCACGGAGGGCAAATTGTTTCTCCGGCTTATGACTTTGCGGGAAAGGATAACTATTTATACTGCAATGTAATCCATACGAGCAGGGGCTGTCCATTCCGGTGCGATTTCTGCTACAACAGCGCCCCGGAACGCTGCTATGTCAACCGGAATATGGAAGATGTCCTGCGGGATATCCGGGCTGTCCGCTCCAGGCACATTATGTTTATCGATGACAACTTTGCCGGGAATCCCCAATGGACGAAAAAATTCCTCCAAACCATCAAACCGATGCATTTAAAATGGAATGCCGCTGTTTCCATCAATGCCGCCTTCGATACGGATTTGCTTGACTTGATGAAGGAAAGCGGCTGCCAAAGCCTGTTCATCGGTTTTGAAAGCATCCATTCCTCTTCCATCGGCGGCGTCCATAAAATACAGAACCATACCAGGGACTATGCAAAGGCGGTAAAAGCCATCCATGACAGGGGAATCATGATCAATGCCAGCTTCGTATTCGGGCTGGACGGCGATACGAAAGAAACCTTTCCGGCGACCCTGGAATGGATTGTAAAAAACAGGATAGAAACCGTAACGTCGCATATCCTGACTCCCTATCCCGGTACCGCGCTTTACCGGCAGTTAAAAGAAGAAGGACGTATCCGCACGGACAATTTATCCCTTTATAATACGTCCCATGTCGTTTTCCGACCGAAACACATGTCCCAGAAAGAACTCTATGAAGGCTATCTGTGGATTTACCGTCAGGTATACAGCCTCAAAAATATTTTCCTGCGGATGCCAAAATGCAGAAACCAACGGGCGCCGTACCTTATGTTCAATCTGTTTTACCGCAAATACGGCAGGTTTACGGATTTTCTCTGCCGCCGGATTACCTATGAAAGAATCGGAAAAATAGCACAAAAAGTATCCCATTATCTGTCCTGACGCATATTTCGGTATTATCATTCTTGTATTCGTCATTGCAGGACTGTTCAGCAAAGTATTATCCCGTGTCTTTGAACGCGCCGTCACTTATAAACTGGAAAATGACCTGACGGTTTAGGAGGTGTCCCATGGGAATCATTATCAATCTGGATGTGGTCATGGCACAGCGCAAGAAGGGGCTGACCGAACTTGCGGGCGAAGTGGACATCACCCTTGCCAACCTGTCCATCCTGAAGAACAACAAAGCAAAAGCCATCCGCCTATCCACGCTTTCCGCCATATGCAAGGCACTGGACTGCCAGCCCGGCGACCTTCTCCAATATGTGGATGATAAAGACCAGGAAGAAGAATAAACAGCCCATTTCCCGGCACTGCCGCCCCGGATTAAGCGTGTAACTCCTTCTCCTGCGCCTTCATCTCATTTAAAACGCTTAAGCACAGCGGTACCGCCAAAGCAAACGAACAGATATCCGACACGGTCTGGCATATCTCCACGCCAAACAATCCGAACAGCCTTGGCAGCAACAGAATCAACGGGATAAAAAATAACCCCTGCCTTGCTGCCGCAAGCACGGATGCCTTCAATGCCTTTCCGATGGACTGGAGCATCATGTTAGACATAACAATCCAGCCTGTTAACGGAAATGCAATACACTGCATCCGCAGCGCGGCCGCACCCACTTCAACGACCTGCGTATCGCCTTTACGGAATAAGGCGACCACCTGCGGTGCAAATATGGAGCCTGCCACCGCCACGCCCACCAAAAACACGGTGGCGTATTTCACGCAGAACCAAAAGCCTTCCCGCACCCTTTGGTACAGTTTTGCCCCGTAATTAAACCCGCATACCGGCTGGAATCCCTGTCCGAAACCGATTAATGCCGAACCCGCAAACATGGACACCCTCGATACAATGGACATTCCCGCAATCGCCGCATCCCCGTACACCCCTGCCCCGTGGTTCAATAGGATACCCGACACGCTGGCAAGTCCCTGTCTGCACAGGGAAGGAAAACCGCCCCTGCATATTTCTTTTACATAGTGAAAATCAGGTTTAAAGTTTACAAAGCGGATACGTATGTTGCCGCCCTTCCTGCTTTGGTACAGCAAAAGCAGGAAACTGCAGAACTGACTGCACACCGTTGCCGCAGCCGCCCCCGCAATCCCCATCCCGCAACCGAAAATCAGGATAGGGTCAAGAATAATATTAATCACCGCCCCCGTGACGATACCCACCATGGCATACGCCGCACTTCCCTGAAACCGGAGCTGGTTATTCAGGACAAGGGAAGACGTCATAAAAGGCGCACCGAACAGGATAATCCTCAGATAGGCTTCCGTATAAGGAAGTATGGTGGGCGTGGAACCCAAAGCTACCGCCAAAGGTTTCAAAAACAAAACACCCCCCGCCAAAACCGCCAGTCCGCAGAGAAAAGCCAGAAAAAACCCGTTTGCCGCCATCACCGCCGCCTCGTCAAAATCCTTCGCACCCAGCCGTCTGGAAATATAGTTTCCCGAACCGTGCCCGAAGAAAAACCCCAGCGCCTGAATCACCGCCATTACGGAAAACACCACGCCCACCGCTGCCGTGGACTGCGTATTGATTTTCCCCACGAAAAAAGTATCCGCCATATTATAAAAAGAAGTTACCAGCATACTGATGATTGTCGGCACCGCCAGTTCCCCAATCAGACGCGGAACCGGCGTTGTCGTCATATACACATACTTTTCTTCCTTCTGCATCCGTAAACACCCCGCTTTTCCCATGCGCAAACTACATTACCTGCCTTTTATTCCCGGCGCCACGTTAATGCTCTCCGATTGCCTTCCCTTTCCATTTCCCCCACCGGTAACAGATAAACGTAATCACCGCACCCAAAGTCCAGGAAAACAGCAGGGATATGAAAACACACTCGCACCGCCCGTTGGGATACTGTGCGCTTCTAGTCAGATACGCAATCCCATACGCTACCGGCACACGGATTGCCACGGTCGTTACCAGCGAAATCCACATCGGGGTCATGGTATCCCCCGCCCCGCGCATCACGCCGGACAGCGATTGGGTAACTGCCATCGCAATATACCCCACTGCCAGAATACGCATCATACGCATACTCATATCCACCAGTTCTTCCGTTTCCGTAAAAATACCCATCAGGTATTTGCCGAAAATCAAAATTAAAACCGTAATAAATGCCGATACTCCCATGGCAATCCAGGTTCCCTGTTTCGCTCCCTGTTCCACTCTCTCATATTCCTTTGCCCCCACATTTTGCCCGGCATAAGTGGTCATGGCCGTCCCGAAAGAGAAGTTCGGCATCATGGCAAACCCGTCCACCCTCATTACGATTACGTTTGCCGCAATAAACAGTTCCCCGAAACTGTTCGTCAAAGACTGTACGATAATCATCGCCATGGAAAATATTGCCTGCGTCAGTCCCGACGGAAGTCCAAGCCGGATGGTCATCCATGCATATTTTTTATGTAATTTTAAATACTTTTTCCTAAAATCAAAAACCTCCGACATCCGCATCAGCTTCATCAGACAGAGAATGGCGGAAATTGCCTGGGCAATCGCCGTTGCCAGCGCCACCCCTGCCACTCCCATATTAAAATTTGCCACAAACAAAATATCCAGCACAATATTAATCACCGTGGATACCAGCAGGTATACTAACGCCGACACCGAATCCCCAAGCCCGCGCAGGACACCGCTGAGGATATTGTAATAAGCCAATCCGGCAATGCCGATAAATATAATATTTAGATAAGATTCACACCATCCCAAAATGGAATCCGGCGTCCCCAAAAGCTCCAAAAGCGGTTTCGACACCATCGGCCCCACAGCCATAATAAACAGCGAAGAAATCGCCGTCAGCGTCACGCAGCTCCCAATGGTTCCCGACAAATCCTCCCTTTCCTTTGCCCCGAAATACTGGGACACCATAATTCCCGCTCCCACGGCAATTCCAACAAAAAGCACCAGCAGCAGATTTAAAATCGGTCCCGCGCTTCCCACCGCCGCAAGGGCATTATCCCCCACGTACCTCCCCACAATGATACTGTCCACGGTATTATATAGCTGCTGTGCAATATTTCCAATCAGCATGGGAACCGCAAATGCCACAATCTGTTTTCCCGGAACACCGGCCGTCATATCGATGGGGGCAAATAATTTTTTTAATCCTGCAAAACTATTTTCGCTCATAACATCCTCTCTTTCCCTTTTCCCCGTTTTCCGTCATTTCTTCCCCTGTGTTTTCCCAAAAAACCCTTGCATTCTCCCCATTTATTCCCAAACACGCCCAAATGGCAGCTAAAATCCATTGTACAGGATTATAAAGGAAATATCAACCATGCACTGCCAACTCATACCGGTACTCAGTAACAATTCAGCCTGAAATGTTATGTTCGCAGGTGGGGGCGGACGCAGAAGCCAGGAGCATAACCCCCTGCCCGCTTTGTCCCTGCCACCCTGGGGGTCCCTGCCGGTAGCTGTTCAAACCTGATGGCAAAAATGGGCTATTTCTAATTGTTCCCGAAGGTTGGTTTATGACCAAGGCGGCGAAACTCCTCACTTTGTTCGTCAAACAACGCCGCCTAATGCGGTCATAAACCAACCTTCGGGAGCAATAAGAAATACCGCCATTTTTTGAAACAGGTTTTGAACAGCTACCGGCAGGGACCCCC
>CAJUMD010000055.1 GCA_910587275.1 uncultured Kineothrix sp. | reverse complement strand
CTGAAACTGTAAATGTTATTATGAAGAGCCGTGTGCGGGAAAGCCGCACGCACGGTTCTGTGAGGGGCAGGTATCGCGAGGTACTTGTCTACTCGACTGGAGGGGATTGTTATGACGGAAACGATGGGTGTTGCGATTGGAATAGGTGTATTTGCACTTGTTTTTATATATCTTGGTTGTTTGATGTGGAAAAAGGAAAAAATCACTTTGCTTCATAGTTATCATTATGACAAAGTGTCTCCAAGTGATAAAAAGGTTTTTTGTAAAATATCAGGTTGGGGCGTTATCCCAAACCCCACAAGGGACTCGTCCCTTGACCCATTAGAGGGCTCTGCCCGCACCCGTCCTCGCCGGATGACAGGAAAAGGGCGCAGTTGCCCCTTTTCTGCTGGACAGGATTATCCGTGAGCCTTGCGGCATGTTTTATCATTTATCCCGGTTCATCAAAAGTCGTTATTTTGTGGGAAAATGGTGCAGTAAATGGTGTAGTGAATGAATTTTGTATCAAATTTGTGGGATTAAGGAAGCGGGTATTTACTGCTTCCTTTTTTTATTTGTATACAGAAATTTTATAACCCGCAAATCCGCATAAACACAGACTTTACAAAAATCTACTGAAAATATTAGCACTCACCTCTTGACAGTGCTAACAACCAGTGTTATATTCATCATGTAACAAGAAAAAAGAAAAACAACCGAACCAAAAAGGAGGCGGCACCATGAACATTTCAAAATTCACGCAAAAATCCATGCAGGCGGTGGAGAAGTGCGAGAAGCTGGCATACGAGTACGGCAATCAGGAAATAGAACAGGAGCACCTGCTATACAGCCTTCTGACCATAGAGGACAGCCTGATTTTAAAATTAATCGAGAAAATGGAGATCAACAAGGAGCATTTCCTAAACCGGGCGGAACAAGCGCTGCAAAAGAGGGTAAAGGTGCAGGGCGGACAGGTTTATATGGGAAAGGACTTAAACAAAGTCCTAATCAGCGCGGAAGACGAAGCGAAGCAGTTAGGGGATGAGTACGTATCCGTGGAACACCTTTTCCTGTCCATGATGAAACACCCAAACCGGGAGTTAAAGGAAATTTTCCGGGAATACGGCATTACGCGGGAGCGCTTTTTGCAGGTGCTTTCCACGGTCCGGGGGAACCAGCGGGTGACATCGGACAATCCGGAAGCGACTTATGATACCCTGGAAAAATACGGGCAGGAATTGGTGGAAAAAGCGAGGAACCAAAAGCTGGACCCCGTTATCGGCAGGGACGGCGAAATCCGTAACGTGATCCGTATTCTGTCGAGGAAAACCAAAAACAACCCGGTGCTCATCGGGGAACCCGGCGTAGGCAAGACGGCGGTGGTGGAAGGGCTGGCGCAGCGTATCGTGCGCGGGGATGTCCCGCAGGGGCTGAAGGATAAGAAGATATTCGCGCTGGACATGGGCGCGTTGGTGGCGGGGGCAAAATACCGCGGCGAATTTGAGGAACGGCTGAAAGCGGTGCTTGAGGACGTGAAGAACAGCGACGGACAGATTATCCTGTTTATCGACGAACTCCATACCATCGTGGGCGCGGGCAAGACCGACGGCGCGCTGGATGCGGGAAATATGTTAAAACCCATGCTGGCAAGGGGTGAACTGCACTGCATCGGCGCCACCACCCTGGACGAATACCGCCAGTATATTGAAAAGGATGCCGCCTTGGAGCGGAGGTTCCAGCCGGTTTTGGTGGAAGAACCCACGGTGGAAGATACCATTTCCATTTTAAGGGGATTAAAGGAACGGTATGAGGTATACCATGGCGTAAAAATCATGGATAATGCGCTGGTCAGCGCGGCGACACTGTCTAACCGTTATATTTCCGACCGTTTCCTGCCGGATAAGGCGATAGACCTTGTGGACGAAGCCTGCGCGCTCATCAAGACGGAGCTGGATTCCATGCCCACGGAGCTGGATGAACTGCAGCGGAAGATTATGCAGATGGAAATCGAAGTGGCGGCGTTAAAAAAAGAGGACGACCGGTTAAGCATGGAACGGCTGGAGGCATTGCAGAAGGAACTGGCGGAATTTAAGGAAGATTTTAATAACCGTAAGGCACAGTGGGACAATGAGAAGGCATCCGTGGATAAGCTGTCCAAATTAAGGGAACAGATTGACGCCATCAACAGCGAAATCCAGATTGCCCAAAGGGAGGGAGATTTGGAGAAGGCGGCGGAACTCAGTTACGGAAAGCTGCCCGCGTTAAAAAAGCAGTTGGAAATCGAGGAGGAGAAGACAAGGAGTGAGAACCTGTCTTTGGTCCATGAAAGCGTCAGCGATGAGGAAATCGCACGGATTATTTCCAGGTGGACGGGGATTCCGGTGGCGAAGCTGACGGAAAGCGAGCGGAACAAGACGCTGCATCTCGATGAGGAACTCCACAGGAGGGTTATCGGACAGGACGAAGGCGTGACGAAGGTGACGGAAGCAATCATCCGCTCCAAGGCAGGAATCAAAGACCCCACGAAGCCCATCGGTTCCTTCCTGTTCCTCGGTCCTACCGGGGTGGGTAAGACGGAGCTTGCGAAAGCGCTGGCGGCATCCCTGTTTGATGATGAAAACAATATGGTGCGTATCGACATGAGCGAATATATGGAGAAGTATTCCGTTTCCCGCTTAATCGGGGCGCCTCCCGGATATGTGGGCTATGAGGAGGGCGGCCAGTTGACGGAAGCGGTGCGCCGGAAACCGTACTCCGTGGTGTTGTTCGATGAAATAGAAAAAGCCCATCCCGACGTGTTTAACGTACTGCTGCAAGTGTTGGACGACGGGCGGATTACGGATTCCCAGGGACGGACGGTGGACTTTAAGAACACCATCTTAATCATGACTTCGAACATCGGCGCCGGGTATCTGCTGGAAGGCATTGAAGCGGACGGAAGTATCCGGCCGGAAGCGGAAAAACAGGTGATGGAGGAACTGCGCGGCCATTTCCGCCCGGAATTTTTAAACCGTTTGGATGAAACCATTCTGTTTAAGCCGCTGACCAAAGAAAACATCGGCGGTATTATCCACCTGATTGTGGCGGATTTAAACCGGAGACTGGCGGACAGGGAGCTTACCATTGAGCTTTCCCAAAAGGCAGGGGAGTTTATCGTGGACCATGCTTACGATCCGGTATACGGTGCGCGTCCGTTAAAGCGCTATATCCAGAAATATGTGGAAACCCTGTCGGCAAAGCTGATCCTTGCGGACGGGGTAGGCGCCAAAGACGTCATAGAAATCGTACTGGAAAACGGGGAACTGGCGGCAAAACGCAAAGAATCTTGACAGAAACCCGTATAAGGCATTAAACTGAAAAGGGAAAAACCATGGGGCGTGTTGGAAAACAGGAAACTGGTTTCCGCATACGCCCCATAATATTGGAAAAAAGATGTGAGGAGGAGACGGCAGATGATACCAAGGGACCCGGTGATGCTTCTGAGTTTTGTAAATCTGAAGCTGCGCGACTACTATGACAGTTTTGAGGCGATGTGTGAGGATATGGACATAGACGGCGCGGATATCAGGAAAAAACTGGAGGCCATTGATTACCGCTACGACGAGGAGAAAAACCAGTTTGTCTGAGCAGATTAAGATAACCGTCCTGTGCGGGGACGGGAAAATTCCCCGTGTAATCCGGCATGATACGGGGAAGACTTTATTGGAAACCATGCGCAGGGAAGGCGTGGCGCTGCCGTCCCTTTGCGGCGGCATGGGAACATGCGGAAGGTGTGCGGTGAAGTTTTGCGGTTATGCGCCGCTGCCAACGCCTTCGGACCGCCGGACGCTTCCGCCGGACCGGTTAAGGGAAGGCTTCCGCCTGTCCTGTACGGCGCATCCCGTGAAGGAATGTACGGTGGAAGCGGATTTTGCAAAAGCCGTGGAAACGGAAGAAGGGCGGCTGCATGTACTGGCGGATTATAACAGGGAACAGGGAAGTACGTTGTCCGGCACGGGCTTGGAAAGCGGACTGCCGCATCCGTCGGCTTTGGGCGGCAGGACCGTGGCGGCGGCGGACATCGGCACCACCACCATTGCCATGCAGTTATTGGAGCGGGTATCCGGCAGCGTTTTGGATACTTATACCTGTATCAATCCCCAAAGGGGCTACGGGATGGACGTGGTTTCCAGAATCCGTGCATCGGATGCAGGGCAGGGGGCACTCCTGCAAAAGCTGGTGCGGGATGCCCTTGCCGAAGGGCTGCGCCGGTTCCGGCAAAGTGCGGGAAAGCTGGGAATGCGGGAACCGGAACTGCTCGCCGTTGCCTGCAATACCGTCATGGGACACATTTTCATGGGATATCCCACGCAAACCCTGGGGAGAAGTCCTTTTTGCCCGGTGAACCTGAAAACGGATACGTTGGAATGGAACGGTATCCGCACGGTACTGCTGCCGAACCTGTCGGCGTTTGTCGGGGGCGATATCCTGGCGGGGCTTTATGCCTGCGGGCTGTGCGGCGGTGTGCCGGACGGGACAGGGCAGGCACAGTGCGTCCGCACACCGGACGGTGGGAGCGGCGGACGGAACGGGGAACCGGTTTGGCTGTTCATGGATTTGGGAACCAATGCGGAAATGGTTATGGGAGCGGGAACCCGTGTGGCCGCCACGGCTGCAGCGGCAGGTCCTGCTTTTGAAGGCAGAGGATGCGACGGCGCCATGGGGACGGAACGGATTTTCGCGGCAGCGCATTTACTGGAACAGGGGCTGGTGGACGGAACAGGGCTGCTGGCAGAACCCTATTTCGGGACGGGAATCACGGTGGAAACGGAAGACCGTAAGGTGTTCATCACACAGGAGGATATACGGGATATCCAGACGGCAAAGGCGGCAGTGCGTGCGGGCATCCATTTCCTGATGGAGCGGCTGGGTGTTACGGGGGATTCCGCAATCGGGCAGGTGTACCTTGCCGGGGGAATGGGATTTTACCTGGACGGGAAAGCCGCAGTGGGGCTTGGGCTTTTGCCGGAGGCATTTGCGGACCGCCTGCGGACGGTGGGCAATACCGCCCTTGCGGGGGCAGGGCTGTTTGCCAGGAACGGATGGCGGGAAAGCGGCAGGCTGTTAGAAACTTACGGGGAGAAAGTGGAAGTCTTCCAAATGGCGGAGCTTGCGGATTTCGCGGAAGTTTACGTTGGATATATGGATTTTCCGGTTGGAAGGCATCAAACGTAAAATCAAACGTAAAAAAGGAAAGGAGTATCCTTCATGCAGAACATGCAGGAGCGTATCAAGGGAAAGGAACTGAAATACTTCAGCCTGTTTTCCCTCTGCCTTTTACTTGCGGCAGCGGCAGCAGGCACGGCGGTATCAGGCGGGCTTTTGCGGGGGCTTTGGAAAATCATCGTTTCCAGGGATGCACTGATTACGGATTATTTTGAACTGGCAGGGTACGGCGCGGCGTTTCTGAATGCAGCGGCGGTCTTTGCCATGTCGGTCGGTTTGGTACTGACCCAGAAGACCCCGTTTACCGGGCTGACCATGGCGGCGCTTTTTATCAATGCCGGATATGCGCTATGGGGCAAAAATCCCTGGAATATTCTTCCGGTGTTTTTGGGGACGGCGATTTATGCCAGGAGCCATGGGGCGAGGCTGGGGCGGTATATTTATACGGCGCTTTTCGGTACCTGTCTGGCGCCTTTGATTACGGAACTGGTATTCCTGCTTCCCTTCGGGCAGCCGTGGAACCTGCTGCTTGCCGTTTCGGCGGGGATGTTTACCGGATTCGTCCTGCCGCCGCTGTCCGTCCATGCGGCATCCATGCATATGGGGTATAACCTGTTCAATGTGGGATTTTCCGGCGGTATCCTTGCGTTTGTGATTGTCAGCATCCTCCGCTCTTTCGGGATGGAGAGCAGGCAGGTGCTGATTTGGAAAGAAGGAAGGAATGCGGCGGTAACGGCAGGGCTGTTTTTGTATTTTGCCGCAACGGTGGGGTACGGGCTGTGGATTGGCAGGGGGGAAGTGAAAGGACTGGGGAAAATCATGAAACACCCGGGACGTGCGGTGGCGGATTTCGTGCTGATGGACGGCGCGGGACCAACCCTGATGAACATGGGGCTTGTGGGAATGGTCTGCATGGTTTACATTATCTTAACCGGCGGGGATTTTTCCGGACCGGTGGTGGGGGCGATTTTAACGGTATTCGGTTTTTCCGCTTTCGGTATACATATCCGCAATTACCTTCCGGTGCTGGCGGGTGTGTATTTATCCACTTTTGTCACCGTGTATACGCCGGTAACGCCGGGGATACAGCTTGCGGCGGTATTTTCGGCAGGGCTTGCGCCGATTGCGGGGCAGTTTGGGATTTTGGCGGGAATCATTGCCGGATTTCTCCATGCGGCGATTGCCATGTGCACGTCAGGAATGTACGGCGGGCTGAATCTGTATAACAACGGGTTCAGCGCGGGCTGGGTGGCGATTTTCATGGTGCCGGTGGTGGAGAGTTTCATGAAGCATTTTAAAGAGGGAAAGAGGAAGAAATAAAGATGGTTCACGGGGAAAGAAAGATTGCGAAGATCGTGGAGGAGCTTACGGTATACTTTTTTGCGCTGGGGGCGGACACGATAGAATCAAAAGTACACAGGGAAGGAAGCCGGGCGGTGATTTCATTTTTGGCAAATTATAAGGAGGAATATGCCCACAAGCTGGGACAGCTTGACGAATACCTGAACGGGCCGAAGAACGACGGAATCGAGGATGTGTACTGGGAACTTGCCGGCAGCGGAGATCCGGGGGAGGCAAGCCAGCTTTTGCTGGTGGGCATGATGGTGGACGGGGCGAAGATCCGTATGGAAGAAGGCTATGTGATTATGGAGCTGTATAAAGAAAAGTTTGAATAGGACTATGTGTTATGCTTCCCGCATATACTGGTGGAAAGAAACAGTAGGGGGAAGCCGGAAGATGGATTGGAAAACGAACGGGAAACGGAGGTTACTGTCCTGTCTGCTTCTTTTGGCATTGCTGGCCGGTGTTCTTTTTGCCGGATATTTATGGCGGGGAAGCGTGCAGGCCATGGGGAAAGGCATGGGGGACGGTGCGGATAAAAAGAAAATTGCGCTGACTTTTGACGACGGTCCCCATCCCTATTATACGGAGCAGCTGCTGGACGGATTAAAGGAACGTGGGGTAAAAGCCACGTTTTTTGTAACAGGTGAACATGCCAAACTTCATCCCGAAGTAATTAAGAGGATGAGCGAGGAAGGGCATCTGATTGGCAACCATACATACAGCCATATGCAGCTGAAATCCGGTAACAGGGAGGTTTTTAAGGAAGAACTGATTAAGACAAATGAGATTATTACCGGAATCACGGGGGAAGAAGTTCTGTACGTGCGTCCGCCCTACGGCTGCTGGGACAAATCCTTTGAAACGGAGTTGAACATGTTCCCCGTGCTTTGGACGGTGGACCCCCTGGACTGGTGTTCCAAAAATGCGGACGGCATCGCGCGGAAAGTGGTGGATAAAGCGGGGGAGAATGACATTATCCTGATGCATGACTATTATGCCGCTTCGGTAACGGCGGCGTTAAAGGTGGTGGATGAGCTGCTGGAGGAGGGGTATGAGTTTGTAACGGTGGAGGAGATATTATTTGACTGATGTATAAAGATACAAAAGATACGAATGCGCGTTCTGTTACATATCAATGAAAAAAATCCAAAAAAATTGTGCGTTATATACCAAACATACAAAGAAAAGAAATAATGTCTTGACTTGTATTGTGCGTATTGATATAATCAACCTAACAAATAAAACAGCTGGACATTTGGGTTGTTACTGCAAAGCAGGCAAAACCAAATTTTATGAATCAGCCGGAAGGTTGATTGATAGAATTTGGTTTTTTGTTGCGCAGAATGTTAATAATTAATCAGGAAAAAAGTATGAGGAATGAAAATTGCGTATCGAAAAGGTAATCAACAATAATATTATTTCCGCAAGGGATAATCAGGGTGTAGAGTTGGTTGTCATGGGAAGGGGCATTGGATTCGGCAGTAAGGCGGGCAGTGAAATTGCCGAGGAAAAGATCGAGAAGATTTTCAGGCTGGAAAACATGGACGACAAAGAACAGTTTAAGGCATTGCTTGCTTCCCTGCCCATTGAACACATCAGGCTTTCTACGGATATCATTTCCTATGCGCGGGAAAACCTGGAACTGAAACTGAACCAAAACGTGTACCTGACACTGACGGATCATATCAGTTTCGCGCTGGAAAGGCACCGCAAAGGTCTGGGATTCCACAATGTGTTGTATGATGAAGTCAAGCTGTTTTACCCGTTGGAGTATTCGGTGGGCTGCTTTGCGTTAGAGCTGATTGAGGAAAGGACGGGATGCCGGCTGGAGGAAGACGAATCCGCATCCATTGCACTGCATCTGATTAACGGGGAACTGAATACCGTTATGGGGACGACGTTTTTCATGATTAAGATGATGCGGGGGATGATGGAAATCATCGAAAGGGAGATTCCGGTTCCTTCCGGACGGAATTACCCGCGTGACAGGCTGATTTCCGATTTGAAACAGCTTGCCAACCGGCTTGTTTCGGAGAAGCCCATAAAAGGGAGGAGGGATGAAAAGCTGTACCGTTTTGTGGAAAGAAACTATGCGGAGGAGTATCATATGATTAGCGGGATAAACAGTTATATCGAAAGTGAATACCGGTGCAGCATGACGGAAGAAGAAAAAATATATCTGGCATTGAACATTAAGAGGATGAAAGACCTGTATTTATGTTAAGGTGCTGCCGGGTCCATACCGGCACGGGGAAGCGGATTTGCGCATGGGCGCAAAACCACAGGCGGGGAAAGGAGTATGGTGCAGAGATGAAACTATTCCAAAATTTATTTGCCAAAGACGGCGGCATAACGGTGGGGGCGCCGGTGACGGGAACGCTGATTGACATTACGGAGGTAAACGACCCTGCATTCAGCGGGGGAATCCTTGGGAAAGGTGTGGCGGTGGTTCCGTCCGGCACGCGCATCTGTGCGCCGGTGGACGGGACGGTCAATACCATATTTCCTACCGGTCATGCGGCGGCAGTTACCAGTAAGGAAGGCGCGGAGGTGCTGATTCATGTGGGGCTTGACACGGTGAAGCTGGAAGGAAGGCATTTTACCATCCATGCCTGCGAAGGGCAGGAGGTAAAGAAAGGGGATCTTCTCCTGGAGGCGGACATCGAGCGGATTAAGGCGGAAGGGTATGATGTCACGACGCCGGTGGTAATCTGCAATTCCGATGAGTTTTCCGAATTCCATATGCCGGAGTCGGGAGCCGTATCGCAGGGCGATGAAATCATGACCCTGAAAAAATAGACGGCCGGAAATGCGGAACGGGAATAGGAGAAAGCAGTATGGAAAAATATACCGGAAAGAGCGTACTGAAAGGAATTGCCATAGGCAGGATTTACTGGTACCGGAAGCAGGATTACCAGGTGGAAAAGGTGGAGACGGCGGACAGCGAAGCGGAAAAAAAACGGTTTGCCGATGCCCTGGAAACTGCCAAGGAGCAGTTGGGCGGGCTTTATGAGGAAACGCTTGCCCGTGTGGGCGAAGACCATGCCATGATTTTCGACATACATAAAATGCTTTTGGAGGACGGGGATTATCTTGATACGGTTAACGGTGTGCTGGAGGAAGGCTTCAATGCGGAATATGCCGTGGAGACCGCTGAGAACCGGTTCGCGGAGCTGTTTGCATCCATGGAGGATGAATATATGCGGGCGAGGGCTGCCGATATACGGGACGTTTCCAAAAGGGTCATCCGTATCCTTGCGGGGATTCCCGAAGACGGCATTCTTGCGGACGGACCGGTCATTGTGGCAGCGGACGATTTAACGCCAAGTGAGACGGTAAAAATGGATAAAAACAAAATTCTTGCTTTCGTGACGGCGAAGGGATCTTCCAATTCCCATACGGCGATACTGGCAAGGAGCATGAACTTGCCGGCGCTTGTCAGCACTGGCATCGTTAACTGGGAAGCCCTGGAAGGCAAAGTCGGGGTAGTGGACGGTTTTAGCGGGGAATTTTTTGTGGAACCGGAACCGGAACTCCTGAATGAAATGATACACCGTAAAAACCGGTGGGTTGCCGACTTAAAAGCATTGGAACAATTAAGAGGAAAGGACAATGTGACCGGCGACGGCAGGCGGATTGATGTTTTTGCCAATATCGGCAAGGTGGAGGACGCGGACGGGGCGTTGGAGGCGGATGCCGGAGGCATCGGGTTGTTCCGCAGCGAATTCCTTTATCTTGGCAGGGACAGTTTCCCGACGGAAGAAGAACAGTTTATCAGTTATAAAACGGTGCTGGAGAAAATGGGGGATAAAAAGGTTGTTATCCGCACGCTGGATATCGGCGCCGATAAAAAAGTGGATTATTTTCATTTGGACGAGGAAGAAAATCCGGCATTGGGGTATCGTGCCATCCGGATATGCCTGGACCGCCCGGAGATTTTCATTACACAGTTACGTGCTATTTTCCGTGCTTCGGCTTACGGCAGGGCGGCGATTATGTTCCCCATGGTAGTGTCGGTGGATGAGGTCAGGCGGATTAAGGAAATCGTGAGACAGGTGAAACAGGAGCTTTCCGCAGGAGGCCATCCTATGGGAGAAGTGGAACTCGGGATTATGGTGGAAACGCCGGCGGCAGCCCTGATTTCCGGTGAACTGGCAAAGGAGGTCGATTTCTTCAGCATTGGGACGAACGACTTAACGCAGTATACCCTGGCGGTGGACAGACAGAACCAAAAGCTGGAGGCTATCTGTGATACGCACCATCCGGCGATTCTCGAACTAATACGGATGACGGTGGAAAATGCGCATAAGGAAGGAATCTGGGCGGGAATCTGCGGGGAACTGGCGGCGGATACGGATTTAACGGAGACGTTTCTTGCCATGGGGGTGGATGAACTGAGCGTTTCGGCTTCTTCCGTACTCAAGGTGCGCAAGGCGGTCAGGGAACTTTGAGATAAAGCAAACATGTTGACGGGAGGTGGGGCAATGAAGGAATTGGAATTTACCGTGAAAGACCCGGTGGGACTTCACGCAAGACCGGCAGGGCTTTTGGTTAAGGAAGCGGCAAAGTTCAAGAGCAGCATTACCGTAAGCGGTAACGGAAAGAGCGCGGATGCCAGAAAACTAATCCAGCTTATGGGGCTTGGCATAAAACAGGGAATGGCGATTTCCTGCCGGATGGAAGGAGAAGACGAGGAAGCGGCATACGCGGCAATGCAGGAATTTCTGGAAGGAAACTTATAGGTATGGTAAAAACCGCATAACGGCGGAACGGAAATGAGATAAGAATGAAAAAAGGGGAATGGTACCGGAGCGGCTTTAAAAACAGGAAAATAACAATAACGGATTGGGGGTAAAACTTATGATGAAACATTTGCAGAAATTAGGTAAGGCTTTGATGCTTCCCGTGGCGTGTCTGCCAATCTGCGGTATCCTGATGGGACTCGGATATGCGCTCTGTAAACAGACGATGCAGGGGGGCGAGATTTCGGGATTTGTCAATCTGCTCGGTTTCTTTTTGGTGAAGGCAGGCGGAGCGTTAATCGATAATATGGCGCTTTTGTTTGTAATCGGTGTCGGTGTCGGTATGGCGGATGACCATGACGGTACGGCAGGGTTAGCATCCCTTGCGGCATGGCTGATGATTACCAACCTGCTTGCGGTGGGGAATGTGACGACGATGTTTCCGTCCATCGCGGAAGACGTAAATAAAACGCTGGCATTTTCGGCGATTGCGAATCCGTTTATCGGTATTCTGTCCGGTATCATCGGCGCTTTGTGCTACAACAGGTTTAAGTCAACGAAACTGCCGGACTGGATGTCGTTCTTCAGCGGAAAAAGGTGCGTGGCGATTATTTCCGGCGTGGTGTCGATCATCGTGGCAGCTGTTTTACTGCTGGTATGGCCCGTGGTATACGGCGCGCTTTTGGCAATCGGAAACGGAATCGTGAGTTTGGACGCGGTAGGCGCAGGTATTTATGCATTCTTGAACCGGCTGTTAATCCCTACGGGACTGCACCATGCACTCAACAATGTATTTTGGTTTGATACGGTGGGACTCGGCGACCTGAAACATTTTTGGGCAGGCGATACCAGCGCGGACGTGGCATGGAGCCTTGGTATGTATATGTCCGGGTTCTTCCCGTGCATGATGTTCGGAATCCCGGGTGCGGCACTGGCAATGATTCATACGGCAAAAGACGGCAAAAAGAAAGTTGCCATCGGTTTGGTGGCTTCGTCTGCAGTCTGTGCATTTGTCTGCGGCGTAACGGAGCCTTTTGAATTCGGATTTATGTTCCTTGCACCGGTATTGTATTTGATTTACGCATTGCTGTATGGTATTTTCACTTTCGTAACGACTCTGCTTGGGTTCCGCGCGGGGTTCAGTTTCTCGGCAGGAGCGACGGACCTTGTATTCTCGGCATCGCTTCCGGCAGCGGAGAAAACATGGATGATCCTGCCCCTTGGCTTGGCTGCATTTGTGGTGTTCTATGTGGTATTCCGTTTTGCCATCGTGAAATTTGACTTAAAGACCCCCGGAAGGGAAGACGACGATGTGGAAGCGGAGAAAAAAGCGGTTCTGTCCAACAGCGATTTCGCGCAGGTGGCTGCCATCATCCTGGAAGGGCTGGGCGGTAAATCCAACGTGGTTTCCCTGGATAACTGTATTACGAGACTGCGCCTTGAAATCAAGGATTACACGCAGGTGGACGAAAAGAAGATTAAATCGGCAGGCGTTGCAGGCGTGATGAGACCGAGCAAGAATGCTGTCCAGGTCATTGTAGGAACAAAGGTACAGTTCGTGGCGGATGAAATGAAGAAAATGTTATAAAGATTCCCGTATCGGACGGGAATTGGGAATAAGGAAAGGGCGGTCCAGGAAGGACCGCCTTCTTTGTGCGCAGCCCCGTGCGTCCGCTTCCAAACATAACATTCCGGGTTGAACTGTTACGCAGAGGAATATGCCATGTCATAACTGAATTGACATCCTTCCCAATATAATGATAAAATGAAGCACAGCAGGAAAATTATTCAGAAGTCAGGAGGACTTTTTATGCCTAAGAGAACAGATATCCATAAGGTGCTAATCATCGGTTCCGGACCGATCATCATAGGACAGGCCTGTGAATTTGACTATTCGGGAACGCAGGCGTGCAAGGCGCTGCGCAGGCTGGGATACGAAATCGTACTCGTAAATTCCAATCCGGCGACCATCATGACGGACCCGGAAACCGCGGATGTGACATATATCGAGCCTTTGAACGTGGAGCGTTTGGAGCAGATTATTAAAAAGGAACGGCCGGATGCCTTGCTGCCGAATTTAGGCGGACAGTCGGGGCTGAATCTCTGCGCCGAACTGCATAAGGCGGGTATCCTGGAAAAATACCATGTACAGGTTATCGGTGTGCAGGTGGATGCCATCGAGCGCGGAGAGGACCGGATTGCATTTAAGAAGACCATGGATAAGCTGGGTATCGAAATGGCACGCAGTGAAGTGGCGTATTCCGTGGAGGAAGCGCTTGCCATTGCGGAAGGGCTGGGCTATCCGGTAGTGCTGCGTCCCGCATATACCATGGGCGGCGCAGGCGGCGGGCTGGTTTATAACAAAGAAGAATTAAAGACGGTCTGCGCAAGGGGGCTTCAGGCGAGCCTTGTGGGACAGGTCCTGGTGGAAGAATCCATTCTCGGCTGGGAGGAGCTGGAACTTGAAGTGGTCCGTGATGCGGACAACAATATCATTACGGTCTGCTTTATCGAAAACATTGACCCTTTGGGCGTGCATACCGGTGATTCTTTCTGTTCCGCTCCCATGCTGACGATTTCTGCAGAGTGCCAAAAAAGGCTGCAGGAGCAGGCATATAAAATCGTGGAATCCGTGCAGGTTATCGGGGGAACCAATGTGCAGTTTGCCCATGACCCGGTTTCGGACCGTATCATTGTCATAGAGATTAATCCCCGTACGTCCCGTTCTTCCGCACTGGCATCCAAAGCCACCGGATTTCCCATCGCCATGGTGTCTGCCATGCTGGCGGCGGGGCTGACATTAAAGGATATTCCCTGCGGTAAATATGGGACGTTGGACCGCTATATGCCGGACGGCGATTACGTGGTCATTAAATTTGCCCGCTGGGCATTTGAGAAGTTCAAAGGGGTGGAGGATAAACTGGGAACGCAGATGCGTGCCGTAGGCGAGGTCATGAGCATCGGCAAAACCTATAAGGAAGCGTTCCAGAAAGCCATCCGTTCTTTGGAAACGGGGCGATACGGTCTGGGACATGCGTCGGATTTTGATTCCCTTTCCAAAGAGGAGTTGCTGCACCGGCTGATTACCCCTTCCAGCGAACGGCATTTCCTGATGTATGAAGCGTTGCGTAAGGGGGCTTCCATAGAGGAAATCCATGAGATTACCAAGGTGAAGGCATATTTCATCGAACAGATGAAGGAACTGGTGGAGGAGGAGGAAACGCTGCTTAAATACAGGGGAGGGCTGCCGGAGGACGGTGCGCTCATTGCCGCCAAGAAGGACGGTTTTTCCGATAAGTATTTAAGCCGTTTGCTGCAGGTGCCGGAGGAGGAAATCCGCCGCCGCCGCATTGCCCTTGGGGTGGAAGAAGCATGGGAAGGCGTCCATGTCAGCGGTACGCCGGACAGCGCTTACTATTTTTCCACATATAACGGGCAGGATAAGTGTCCCGTGCACACGGATAAACCGAAAATCATGATATTGGGCGGCGGACCGAACCGAATTGGGCAGGGCATTGAGTTTGATTACTGCTGTGTACATGCGGCGATGGCGCTTAAGAAACTCGGGTTTGAGACAATCATTGTAAACTGCAACCCGGAAACGGTTTCCACCGATTACGACACTTCCGATAAGCTGTATTTTGAACCGCTTACGTTGGAGGATGTGTTAAGCATATACAAAAAGGAACAGCCCCTTGGCGTCATTGCGCAGTTTGGCGGACAGACACCTTTGAACCTGGCTTCGGAGCTGGAAAAGAACGGGGTGCGGATTTTAGGGACTTCCCCTTCCGTCATCGATTTGGCGGAAGACAGGGACCAGTTCCGCGCCATGATGGAAAAGCTGGAGATTCCCATGCCGGAATCCGGTATGGCAGCCACGGTGGAAGACGCCCTTGCCATCGCGGGGAACATCGGTTATCCGGTGATGGTGCGTCCTTCTTACGTCCTTGGGGGCAGGGGGATGGAAGTGGTATATGACGATGAGAGCATGGTGGAATATATGAAAGCGGCAGTGGGCGTGACGCCGGACCGGCCGATTCTCATCGACCGTTTCTTAAACCATGCCACGGAGTGTGAAGCGGATGCCATCAGTGACGGGGAGCACGCTTTTGTGCCTGCCGTCATGGAACACATTGAACTTGCGGGCATCCATTCCGGCGATTCGGCATGTATTATTCCGTCGGTGCACATTCCGGAGGAGACCGTGGCGGTCATTAAGGAGTATACGAGGAAAATCGCGGAGGAAATGCATGTCAAAGGACTGATGAACATGCAGTATGCCATTGAAAACGGAAAGGTTTTCGTGCTGGAGGCAAATCCAAGGGCTTCGCGCACGGTGCCGTTGGTATCCAAAGTCTGCAACATCCGCATGGTGCCGCTGGCAACGGAGATTATTACGGCGGAACTGACCGGGCGTCCGTCGCCGGTACCGGGGTTAAAGGAACAGATGATTCCGAATTACGGGGTGAAGGAAGCCGCTTTCCCCTTCAACATGTTCCCGGAGGTGGACCCCATTTTGGGACCGGAAATGCGCTCCACGGGAGAAGTCCTTGGTTTATCCAAATCTTACGGAGAGGCTTTCTTCAAGGCACAGGAGGCGGTACAGTCCAAGCTGCCCCTGGAAGGAACCGTATTGATTTCCGTCAATAAGAAAGATAAGGACGAAGTGGTGGAAGTGGCGAGGAGCCTTGCAAACGACGGTTTCCGCATTGTGGCTACCGGAGGGACTTACGACCTGATTACTGCTGCCGGCATTCCGGCGAAAAAGGCAAAGAAACTTTATGAGGGACGTCCGAATGTGGGGGACATGATTACAAACGGTGATTTTGACCTGATTATTAACTCTCCGGTGGGAAAAGACAGTGTCCATGACGACAGCTATTTAAGGAAAGCGGCGGTAAAGGCGAAGACGCCGTATATTACCACGGTTGCCGCCGCAAAAGTGACCGCGGAGGGGATTCATTATTTGAAAACCCATGGGGGAAGCGAAATCCGGTCGCTGCAGGAGCTGCACGGTGAGATACACGATAAGGCAAATGCCTGAAAAGGACGACTGATATTTGACCGGGGGATGGGAAATGGACAGAAAGAAGTGGATGGGAAAATTCCGTTTGGAAAACCGTGCCGTTGCCGTGATTGTAGTATTGTTTCTGACTACTGCCATCATCGGGGTATGCGGGATGCATTACAGTCTGTTGGACAGTGCCCGCGTGCTGGGGCGCGATTTGGTGGGAAGCTATATCCGTGATGAGGAACTGAACCTTGCCAAATACCGGAACCAGATTAATCTGGGAATGATATATTTAAAGGAAATGGACGGCAGGAATGCCGGGATGGGGGAAAAGGAAGAATGGATCAGGGATTATTTTAAGAAATTAAGGGAAGCCCTGCCCAGTGACGGGGTATCCGCTTATGCGGTTTTGGACGGCGCACTGATTGCAGAGACGCCCTGGGACGGTATGGAGGCGTTTGACTATACGCAAAGCGTATGGTACCAAAAAGCGCTTGCGGCGCAGGGGGAAGTTATTTTTACCGACGTGTACCACGGTGCGGCAAGGGAGGACTGGGTGGTGTCCATGGCAGCCGTCCAGCCGGAAACCGGGGATGCCATTATCCTTGACCTGACGCGGGAGACTTTTTTAGCGTTCCATGAGGAGCAGAGCCTGCCGGAAGATGCGGCGTATTATGTATGCGATACCGGGGGTCGGCTGATTTACAGCAACACGCATTTCAGTGTCCCGGAAGATGATGCCGTTTCGTTTGCCGGAAGCCTTTTTGGGGCGGTACGGGACGGTTCCATTACGGAAAAGGATAATACCGTCACCGGTTTGGACGGCGAAAGGCAGGGGGTTTATTACGCTTGGGTGAGCAACGGATGGTTTGCCATCATGACAATGACCCATGATGCCCTGTTAAAAGGACTGCGGGCAGTTTTCATTTGGTATATTGCCGTTTTCTTCCTGTTTTTGGTTACAGCGGCCGTTTTTGGCTGCAAAAACCGACAGCTTTTGAGGGAAGTGAGGAAAGAGAGGGAAATCGTACAGTCCCTGGGAAATTCCTATTACGCTTTCTACCGGGTGAACGTGAAGAATAACAGTTATGAAATTATCAAAGGCTCCGAATATATCAACGCCAAACTTCCTGCCAAAGGGGAATATACGGATTTGCTGCATACGCTTGCCGGCATCATGGATGAGGAGAGCGGGCTGGAATTTTTAAAAAGTTTTTCGCCCGAAAAGATAAAGGAACTTATCGGGCAGAAGACGGAAGGGTTTGGCGGCGATTTCCTGCGGCGGTTCGGGGAGGAATACCGCTGGGTCAATGTAAGCCTGTTATCGGATGAGATTCTCGGCGATGAGGAAGGCGTTATCTGTTTCCGTAAAATCCATGAGGAGAAGCAGCACCAAAGCGAGTACCAAAAGCTGCTGCAGGATGCGCTGGCATCGGCAGAGATGAGCGAAAAATCCCAAAGACAGTTTTTTGCCAGCATGAGCCATGAAATGAAGACGCCGTTAAACATCATCATCGGAATGGCGGACATGGCACAGCGTCCGGGGGCGGGAAGGGATAAAACCAAGGAATGCCTGGAGAAAATTAAGGGGTCCGCCAGGCAGCTGGCTGCATTGATTAACGATATTTTGGAAAATTCCCGGCTGGACAAAGGGGCATGGGAACAGGAACAGCGTTTTTTTGACATTGAGGATGCGGTGCTGGACTGTACGGAGGATTTCAGTGTCCAAGCAGAGGAGGAAGACAAAGGCTTTTTGGTGGACATGCAGATTGCCAACAAAAGGGTCAGGGGGAACCATTTGTACCTTGCGCAAATTTTAAACCAGCTTCTTTCCAACGCGATGAAGTATACCCGTGCCGGGGACCGGATTAAGGTAAAGGTGGTCCAGGCAGGGGAGGAGGAAAATCTGAGGTTTCATTTTATCGTGGAAGATACGGGTATCGGCATACCGGAAGAATTTCTTCCGAAACTGTTTGAGCCCTACGCCACGGTGAAGCGGTTCGAGAAACAGAAAAGCGGGAAAGGGCTTGGGCTTGCCATCGTGAAAAACCTGGTGACGCAGATGGGCGGCGCCATCCATGTCCAAAGCGAACTTGGAAAGGGGACCGTTTTTCATGTAACGCTGCCGTTCGCGCTTAAGGAGCGGGAAATGGAAAAACCTGCAGGGGATGTGCAGCCCGTCGTGGAAATTTTACCGGAAGAAGGCAGCGGTTTAACGGCTGGTGTTTCGGAAGCGGATGCCGGGGAAGAAACGCCGGACGGTGGGAAAGAAAACGGATTAAAAGGATGCCGGATTCTTGTGGCGGAGGATAATCCGTTAAACATGGAAATTGCGGTGGAGCTTTTACATATGGCGGGTGCGGAAGTGGAATGCGCGGTGAACGGACAGGAAGCGGTGGAGCTTTTTGAAGAATCCACACCCGGTTATTACGATGCGGTAGTGCTGGATATGCAGATGCCGGTATTGGACGGCTGCGGCGCGGCGGAGGCAATCCGCAGGATGGAACGCCCCGATGCGCGCATTGTGCCGATTGCGGCGCTGACGGCAAATACGCTGGCGGAGGATGTGGCGCGTACCGCCCATGCCGGCATGAACGTCCATCTTGCCAAACCGGTCATGCCGAAGAAGCTGTGGGATACTTTAAACGAGCTGATTACCGAAGCGGATAAGGAAAAAGAGAAGGAAAAGGGAGGATGAAAAATGGTTTACAGGGAATTTCAGGATATAAAATTATCTGCCCTTGGTTTGGGCGCCATGCGTCTGCCGGTACAGGACGGTGACGATGCAAAAATCGATGAGATAAAGACGGCGGAGATGGTTTCTTATGCCATGGGGCATGGCATTAATTATTATGATACCGCCTGGGGATACCATGGGGGAAACTCGGAAACCGTTATGGGAAAAGTGCTGGCGGCTTATCCGCGGGAGAAGTATTACCTGGCATCGAAGTTTCCCGGTTATGATCTTTCCAATATGGGTAAGGTGGAGGAAATTTTTGAAAAGCAGTTGGAAAAGTGCAGGGTGGAATATTTTGATTTTTATCTGTTCCACAATGTGTGCGAAATGAACATTGACGCGTATTTGGACTCCAAATATGGAATTTACGATTACCTGACGGAGCAGAAGAAGAAGGGACGCATCCGCCATTTGGGTTTTTCCGCCCATGGGGACCTTACCGTAATGAGACGCTTTTTGGACGCGTACGGACAGTCCATGGAATTCGGACAGATTCAGCTAAACTGGCTGGACTGGACATTCCAGGATGCCAGGGGAAAAGTGGAGCTGTTAGCGGAATACCATATCCCGGTATGGGTGATGGAGCCGCTGCGGGGCGGAAAGCTGGCATTCCTTACGCAAGAGGATGAGGCGGAATTAAAAACATTCCGCGGCGGGGAAAAGGTTCCTGCATGGGCGTTCCGGTTTTTGCAAGGGATTCCCGGCGTGACGGTGGTGCTTTCCGGCATGTCCGACATGGAACAACTGAAAGAAAATATCCATACGTTTGAAACCGACCAGCCTTTGACGGCGGAGGAAAACGCAGCGCTTCTTTCCATCGCGGATAAGATGCTGGGGAAGAAAATCCTGCCCTGTACGGCTTGCCGTTATTGTGTCAGTCATTGTCCGAAAGGTTTGGATATTCCTTCCCTCTTAAAGCTGTATAACGAGCATTCTTATACGGAAGGCGGGTTTATCGCGCCCATGGCGTTAAAGGCAGTGCCGGAAGAAAAACGGCCGGGTGCCTGTGTGGGATGCAGAAGCTGTGAAGCGGTATGTCCGCAGCAGATTAAGATATCCGAAGCGATGGCGGATTTTGCGGGGATGATATAAGAGATGGATTTGTTTGAATATATGCGGAATACCAATATGGAGAAAGAATCGCCCCTGGCGGCAAGGCTGCGCCCGAAGACACTGGAGGAAGTGGTCGGACAGCAGCATATCATAGGGAAGGATAGATCGGAAGAGCGTCGTGTAGGGAAAGAGTGTAGATC
>CAJUMD010000054.1 GCA_910587275.1 uncultured Kineothrix sp. | reverse complement strand
CAGTTCCTATTATACCTTTGAGTACCGGGAATGGCTGCCGCACGTCGGGGAATTTTACCATAAGGTGGCATCGAACATTGACGGGGAGCATGGTTCCGGGATTATGAGATGGCCGCTGTTCCACCAGTTTTTTTCCTTAAGCGCGCCGTTTTGGTTTATGTTTATCATGGCCGTTTCTCTGATGGCACGGGGAAAAGGGAAATGTGCGGTTCCGTTTCTCCCGGTCATGCTCTTATGGATGACTTATCTGCTCGGACCGGTAAGCAATTTCCGTTATATATACCCGATGGTGATTCTGTATCCGCTGTTTGCCTGCTATGCGGCAGGCGGAATTCCGGGAAAGGAAACGGATTTGGAATAAAAGATTAGGGATAAAAAGATTAGGGATAGAAGGGGAAAGAAAAAGGAAGTATAATAGGGAAGTAAAGGGAATGTCGATTTGAAAATATTGATGCTGGTGAACTGGAAAGTAGAATATTGTAACAAAGCGCCAAAAGGAAAGCAGCCGCCGGATTATTGCGTGCAAGGGAAACCCTATTGGTTTTACCGGTATTTTGAGGGAGACACAGAGGTGGACGTGGCGGATGTCCATACGTTTCCGTGGCTGGAGCATTTTGAAAAGGAAATACTGCGGTTTTATGTAATCCAGACTTTGCGCATACTGTTGCGGCTGAACCGTTACGACCTGATTGTCTCCCACGGGATGCAGAGCGGGGTGGTACTCAGTTTCATCCGCAGGTTTTGGAAGACGAGGGCGAAGCATGTGGTTTTTGACATCGGGGCTTTTAACAGCGCGGCGGAAGACGGCGCTGCATTGAAGCTGATGCAGTTTGCGAGTAAGTCTTTGGACGGCGTCATCTACCATACGGAGTCCCAGGCGGAATATTATCGGAAATGTTTCCCGTGGATTGTGGGGAAAAGCAGGTACATTCCGTTTGGGACGGATACGGATTTTTTTGCCTGGATGCCGGAGAGGGGGACGGGGGAGACGGAAGGAACTTATATTCTTTGCGTCGGTTACGCCAAAAGGGATTGGGATACTTTGACGGAAGCCTTTGAGCGTATATGCGCTGACCATGACGTGACGCTGCGGTTTGTCGGTAAGCCGGATTATGTTTCCGGGAATCCGAAGGTGGAGTGTTTGGGATTTATGCCTGTGGATGAGCTGATAGAACAGATTCGGGGAGCATTGTTCGGTGTTGTGCCGTTGGAGGATTTTAATTATTCGTTCGGGCAGATGACACTGCTGCAGCAGATGGCGCTTGGAAAGGCAGTCATTGCAGCGGATGTGCCAAGCATGAGGGGATATGTGCGGGACGGGGAGACGGCGCTTTTGTATCCGCCGAAAGACAGCTCGAAACTGGCAGCACAATTGGAACGGCTGCTGGATGATAAAGCACTGCGGGACAGAATGGGGAAACAGGCGGCGGAGTCGGTGCGGGAAACCTATAACGAGCGGAATATGGCGGCGCAGGCGGAGGATTTCTTCCGGCGTATCGTATAGGGTTTTTGGAGCTACTCTTTGCACCCATGCCGGCTTCGAGGTGTTTTCGCACATGTATGTGCGGAAATCCCGAGGGTTGCAGCACCAAAATGCGCATATGCGCATTTGGTGTGCATCGCGAAGCGTGTTACTGGTCGCGGAGTGAACAGTAATCTTTTGGAAAGGAAGGATACAAGGCGCATGAAAGTGGTGTTTGTGATTGTCAGTCTGGCAGGCGGCGGGGCGGAGCGGGTGATTTCCATACTTGCCAACCGGTTTGTGCAAAAGGGCATTGACGTGACGGTGATGATGACGGCAGGCGATACGGTGGCGTATCCGCTGGATAACAGAATCCGTCTGTTAAGCATCGGCGGGACATCCGGCGGCAGTATGCGGCTGCGTTTGCGGCGTATCCGCAGGATGCGGGAATATTTTAAGGCGAACCGGGATGCGGTAATCATCTCCTTCGGTCCGGGAACCAGTTTTTTTGCGGTGGCGGCATCGCTGTTTTTAGGTCATAAAATGGTAATTTCCGAGAGAAACGATCCGGCAATATGTCCCCATAAACGACTGCGCAATCTCGTATATGCCAGGGCGGACCGGCTGGTTTTCCAAACGGAGGACGCCATGGACCGTTTTCCGCCTTACATAAGGAAAAAGGGAATGGTGATTCCCAATCCGGTGTCCGGTACCCTTCCGGCAGTGTATGCGGGGGAGCGGACGGAGGAAATCGCTGCGGTGGGGAGACTGGAACAGCAGAAGAATTACGGAATGCTGCTGCGGGCGTTTGCCGTATTCCATCAAAAATTCCGGACATACCGCCTGCATATCTTTGGCAAGGGCGGTATGCAGGAGGAGTTGGAACGTCTGGCAGGCGAATTGGGAATCCGGGATGCCGTGGTTTTTGAAGGGTTTGCCCCGGACGTGCCGGAAAGAATCCGGGAGATGGGAATGTATGTCCTGTCTTCGGACTATGAGGGAATGTCCAATTCCCTGTTGGAAGCCATGGCGATGGGGATGCCCTGTATCTCTACGGATTGTCCCATCGGCGGTTCCCGGATGTGCATGGATTCCGGCAGGCGGGGGATATTGACCCCCGTAGGCGACGAGGCTGCGTTTGCCGGGGCGATGGAACGTTTGGCATCGGATGAGGCGTTTGCGTCGGAGCTGTCCCGCAGGGCGGCGGGGATACGGGAGGAGTATTCGGAGGAAACCGTCAGCGGCGTGTGGATCGACGTCATAAAAGAGGTGCTTGCATGATGTCGGGAATGTGGAAAAAGCATACGGGGAAAGGGAAAAAAGATGCTGAATAAGTTAAATTATATTTTCTCCAAACGTGATAAAGTCCGTTTGGTCCTGCTTATGTTCATGATGATGATAGGGAGTGTGCTGGAACTGATGGGCGTGACGATTTTTATGCCCTTTATCAACATTATTATGGAGCCGGAGCAAATCCGGGAGAATGAAATACTCGCCTTCTTTTACGGGTGGGGGGGATTTGGAACGGTGGAAGGATTCCTGTCATGCATTGCGGGCGTTATTATTTTTATTTATGTTTTTAAGAATATTTTTCTTGCCGTGATGCAGAACAGTATTATAAAATTCTGTTATAGCACGCAGAAACGGATTTCCACCAGACTGCTGCGGACGTATATGGCGGAGCCGTATTCCTTTCATTTGAGTAAAAACGTGGCGGAACTGCAGCGGAGTATGCAGGAGGACGTGACGCAGTTTACACAGTTCCTCATCCATTCCCTGGAGTTGGTTGCGGAGTTTGCCGTGTGCGGGGTCATCGGCGTTTATCTGTACATCGTCAGCCAGTCCATTACGGCAATCGTGCTGGGGCTTTTGGTTCTGTGTGTGGGCGGGTTTACTTACATTACAAGGAAATATTCGAGGAAAATCGGCAGGGACAATCAGTTTTACAAGGCGAAGCTGTTCCAGTGGATTAACCAGTCCTTGGGGGGCATTAAGGAAATCAAGGTGTTGGAGCGGGAGAAGTTCTTTACCGATTCCTATGAGGAATTTTATGCGAAACTGACAAAGGGGCTGAAAAACAACCGTTTGATTTCCGCGATGCCCAAATACGTGGTGGAAACGGTCTGCATGACGGGGCTGCTCGCCGCCGTCATCATTAAGATGCTGTTCGGGCAGAAAAACATTACCGAATTTATTCCCCAGCTTGCGGTGTTTGCCGTGGCTGCATTCCGGCTGCTGCCTTCGGTGGGGCGTATTAACGACCATGTGAATAACATTTTGTATGCCACGCCTTCCGTGGAGCTGATTTATAAGGATTTGCGGGAAATTGAGGAACATAAGGAGCTGCTTGACAGGCAGGAGACGGGGGCGGACCTTTCGTGGAAAATGGAGCGGGGAATTTTGGTGAAGCATGTGTCTTACCATTACCCCAATATGGATAAGCCCGTATTGGACGACGTGGGATGCTTCCTGCCCAGGGGGAATACGGTGGCGTTTATCGGGGCATCGGGCGCAGGGAAAACCACGTTTATTGATGTGGTGCTGGGGCTTTTGCCGCCCCAAAGGGGAAAGATTTATGCGGATGATTTGAATATTTATAAGAATATCGGAACTTGGCACAGGCAGATCGGATATATCCCGCAGGTGATTTATTTGTCGGACGATACCATCCGCAACAATATTGCTTTCGGAATCCGGGAAGATGAAATTGACGAAAAGGCGCTTGCGCTGGCAGCGGAGAAAGCGCAGATTGCGGAGTTTATCGACAGTCTGCCGGAAGGCATGGATACTTATGTGGGAGACCGGGGAATCCGCCTTTCCGGGGGACAGAGACAGAGAATCGGTATTGCGAGAGCACTGTACCATGACCCGGAGGTGCTTGTGCTGGATGAAGCGACTTCCGCGTTGGATACGGAGACGGAAACGGCAGTGATGGAAGCCGTGGAGAAGCTCCGGGGGGAGAAAACGATGCTGATTATCGCGCACAGGCTTTCGACCATCCGCAATGCGGATTTGATTTTTGAGGTTAACGAAGGGAAGGTTATTCCGAAAAGCAAGGAGGAGGTTTTCCCGGAAGGCACTGAGACATAGGGAGCAGAAAAAAGGAGGAAACAAAAGCATGAAATTAGTGGTTGCAGGAACCGGCTACGTCGGTTTGGTTGCGGGTGTATGTTTTGCGGAAAAGGGGCATGACGTCACATGCGTGGACGTGGACGAACATAAGGTGAAGCAGATGGAAGCTGGAATTTCCCCGATTTACGAGGAAGGGCTTGAGGAACTGATGCAGAAGAACAATGCGGCTGGGAGACTGCATTATACTACGGATTACCGGTCGGCATACCGGAATGCGGATGCTATTTTTATCGGTGTGGGTACGCCGGAACAGCCGGACGGGTCGGCGAATTTGGGCTATATAGCAACGGTTTCCAGGCAGATAGCGGAATCGGTGGAGAGGGATTGTCTCGTGGTGGTAAAATCCACGGTTCCGGTGGGAACTAATGATAAGGTTGAGCAGTTTATCAAGGATTTCCTGATCCATGACGTGAAGATAGAAGTGGCTTCCAACCCGGAATTTCTGGCACAGGGTTCCGCCGTACGCGACACGCTCCATGCGGCGCGGATTATTATCGGGACGGAGAGTAAGGAAGCGGAGAAGCTGTTAATGGAGATTTACGAACCGTTCGGGCTTCCCGTGGTATCGGTGAGCCGCAGGAGCGCGGAAATGACCAAGTATGCCAGCAATGATTTCCTTGCGCTTAAAATATCTTACATGAACGATATCGCCAACCTTTGTGAATTGGTAGGGGCAAATATCGAGGATGTGGCGAAGGGGATGAGTTATGATGCCAGAATCGGCGCTAATTTCCTGAAGGCGGGTATCGGTTATGGCGGGAGCTGCTTCCCGAAGGATACGAAAGCGCTGAAATTTCTGGCGGAAAAAGCGGGGTATCATTTGGAAACGGTGGAAGCTGCCGTGTCGGTGAACCAAAGACAGAAGACAAGGCTGTTCCGGAAAGCCAGTGACCGGATGATTACGTTCCAGGGGTTAAAGGTGGCTGTTTTGGGATTGGCGTTTAAGCCGGGAACGGACGATTTGAGGGAAGCGCCTTCCATTGACAATGTGGATTTGCTGCTGGAAGAAGGCGCTGATTTATATGCTTACGATCCGGTTGCGGAGGATAACTTCCGGAAAAGGTATCCGCAGATTACTTATGTGGACAATCCGGAGAAAGCCCTGGAAGGGGCAAATATCTGCTTTATTTTCACGGAATGGAAAGAAATCAGTGAAGTTCCCGCAAGGCGCTATAAGGAGCTGATGCAGACGCCGCTGGTATATGACGGAAGGAATGTCTATGATATCGCGGAGATGAAGGAAAACGGGGTAGAATATTACAGCATCGGAAGATAAGGGAAAGGAGTACGGTCAGAGAAATGGAAGAAGTACTGAAAATATTAGCGGAGCTGCATCCGGATGTGGATTTCCGGACGGAAAAAAATCTGGTGGAAGGGGAGATTCTGAATTCTTTTGACATCATCTCCATTGTGGGGGAACTGAACAATTCGTTTGGAATCGAAATTAATGCGGAAGACCTGCTTCCCGCGAACTTTAATTCCGCGGAAGCAATCTACGGGCTGGTGTGCAGGCTTTTGGACGAGTAAGAGGGGAAGGAACGCATGTCTTTTATTTCGGTGGAATTTCTGGTGTTTTGCCTGCTGCTGTTTTTGGGGTATTTTCTGGCGCCACGGAAGCAGCAGTGGCTGGTGCTGCTTTTTGCCAATGCGGTGTTTTACGTAAGCGGGGGCTTTTTTTCCGTCGCTTTTCTTGCCGTCACCTGCGTTTCCGCATACATCTGTGCGGTACGGGTGGAGCGGGTGGGGGAAACATACCGGGAAATCAGGAAGAATACATGCCGTACGAGGGAGGAAAAACAGCAGAACAAGGCGCAGTGCACCAAGATACAGAAAAGGATGA
This sequence comes from uncultured Kineothrix sp., assembly GCA_910587275.1. GTDB lineage: Bacteria > Bacillota > Clostridia > Lachnospirales > Lachnospiraceae > Kineothrix. The sequence continues at coordinate 15,068 of CAJUMD010000054.1, read as the reverse complement.
TGACAGCCTGCTTTGTGTTGAATTTTGGCATATGGATGGTAGTAAAGTATGTGCAGCTTCCGATATTCCCCCTCGGCATTTCTTTTTATACGTTTATGGCGATGGGATACTGCATCGACGTATACCGCGGGAAGTATCCGGCGGAAAAAAATCCGGCGAGGTTTGCACTGTTCCTTTCCTTTTTTCCGCATATGGTGCAGGGACCGTTCAGCAGGTACAACAACCTGAAAGAAACACTGTATGAACCCCATGATTTTTCGTGGGAAAGATTACGGCGGGGCGGTATCCGGATTCTGTGGGGGATATTTAAGAAAACGGTGGTTGCATACCGGTTTGGTATGGCTGCCGAAGCGGTATTTGCTTTGCAAAAGCCCTGCGGGTGCGTGTATGTGCTGGTATTAATGGTATCACTGGCACTTCAGCTATATGCCGATTTTTCGGGGTATATGGATATTGCGGCAGGGATTTGCCAATGCTTGGGCATCCGGCTGGAGGAGAATTTCAGGCAGCCGTTTTTTTCCAAAAGCATCGATGAGTTTTGGCGCAGGTGGCATATTACGCTTGGCGCGTGGTTCAGGGATTATGTGTTTTATACGGTTTCCGTGGGAAAGAGGACACAGAATTTGGCAAGGATGTGCAGGGAAAAGTTCGGGATTGGTTTTTCCAGGATGCTGCCCGGCTATCTTGCCTTGTTTTTGGTATGGACGGCTACCGGTCTATGGCATGGGACAGCGTGGAACTTTCTCCTTTGGGGATGGATGAACCTGTTCTTTATTGCGGCCGGGATTTTTTTTGCACCGGTGTATCAGAAATGCCGGGAGTTTCTACATATTCGTGAGGAAAGCCGTTGGTGGCGGCTGGTCCAAATGGTCCGCACGTTTTTGCTCTTTGGCTATATGGAGATGGTTTCCGGCGCTTCTTCCGCACGGGAGGCTTTGCGCCTGACGCGGCTGTTGTTTGTGTGGGAAGCGCCGGAGGCAGTGGAACCGCTGCCGGAACTTACGGGACTGGGAGCCTGCGATGTCTTTGTGCTATTGTTCGGAATCCTGCTTATGGCGGCAGTGGATATCATGAAGGAGAAACAGACGGATTGCGGGGCTTTGTTTTGCAGGATACCGACGGCGGTCCGATACGTCTGCCTTGTGGGTCTTGTTTATATGATTCTTCTTTTGGGCGATATCGGCAGCGATGCATCGAAAGGATTTATGTATGCGCAGTTTTAGAAAAGTGTTGTTGTTTTTTGCGGTGGTCATTTTGTATGAAGGCGTTTTTTCTTTTTTGCTGGAGCCTGTGACGTATGGGCATTTTTTGGATATAGAGTTGGAAAAAGACAGGGAAAACGGAAAAATCCCGGATATGGCGGTCATCGGGGATTCCTGTACGGAAATGGATTTTGTGCCTTCGGTTTTGGAGCGGGAACTGGAGGGGGAAGGGGTATCGTGTGTTCTGAATGCGGGAACCGGTTCCCAAATGATATGGGGCACCTATTATTACCTGAAGGATTTGTTCCGGCAGTATGACCTCAAATATGTGGTGGTAGGTATTGATTACGGAATATTTGCCGCGGAGGAGGATTATGTTCCGAAAAGGGAGCTTGTGGTGTTGGACAGGATAAAATCCATGGACATTAAGGCGGAGTATATCGGGAATTGCCTGGAATGGCAGGACTGGCTGCAGCTTTTAACCAGTTACCGGTACAGGGAAAACATGGAAAGCATGGCGGAAAACCTGAAAGCGAAGCTGGAGGCGGCTTACCGGGAAGGAGTGGATACCAGGGAAGGGACGCATTACCGGGAACGGGGCTATGTGTATACGGAGGAACGGGGGGAACTGCGTACCAGGATTCATCCGGCAGGAGATTGGCGGGTGGAGCGGATATCGGACCGGGCAATGGAATATTTGGATTGTATCGTGGATTTGTGCAGGGAGGAGGATGCCGAGTTGTTTTTGGTGGCTATGCCCTATACTTTTTCCGGGATTTACCAGTCGGAAACCCATCAGCCAATATATGCATTTTTTTCCGCTTATGCTGCGGAAAAGGGGGTTCCTTTTTGGGATTTTAACCTGCTCAGGGACCGGATGCGCCTCCTTCCGGATTCCATGTTCAGCGACGAAGGGCATTTGGGGGGAAACGGCGCCCTTGTGTGCAGCAGCCAGCTTGGGAAAATAATGCGGGACCGGCTTGCGGGAAAAGACGTATCCGGTTATTTTTACGGCTCCGTGGAGGAAATGAAGGCGGATACCGAAGGAATCGTGGCATGTGATTTCGGCACGCGCTCCTGCGGGGAAAACGGCGGCAGGCTGATTGAGGCGGAAAGCATCCATGCCCCGGATGTGGTTCCCGAATATGAGTACTGGGTCCGTGAAGAAGGCGGGGAATGGGTGAAACTGCAGGAATACGGGGAAAGTACGCAGTGCCGGATTCCTGCGGCGTATTTGGACGGGAAAATAACCATCCAGGTAAGGTGCCGGAGACAGGGGGATACCGTGGAATGGGAGCGGCGGACGGAAAAGGTCAGGGAGCCTGGGATGGAATAAGGCCGCGTAGCCGTGCCCGGTCGATTTTTCCGTTCAGGTTCAGGGGCATCTGCTCCAAGCGGATTCTCCGGTTGGGCAGCATGTAGTTGGGCAGCGAAAGTTTTAGCTGCCGGAGCATTTCGGTACCGTCCATGGAGCCGGTATAAAACAAAACGATGCCAGATTCTTCCCCGGCGTACAGACAGCAGTTCATCTCCACTCCTTCCAGTGCGGATACTGCCGTTTCTATTTCCCCGAGTTCAATCCGGTGCCCCATGTGTTTGATTTGGAAATCCTTTCTGGAGACGTAGACCAGTTCCCCGCGGTCATTTAGCCTGACGAGGTCCCCGGTCCGGTATATTTTTTCCGGGTAGCTGGTGTTTAGCGGATTTTGCACAAAGGCGGCGGCTGTTTTCTCCGGGTCGTTGTAATAGCCGTATGCCAGGGACGGTCCCCTTCCGCACAGCTCCCCGGTCTCTCCCGGTTTGACGGGTCTGTCATTTTCATCCAGCAGGAGGATGTCCATATGGCTGCACGGAATTCCGATGGGAAGGGATTCGTTATCCGCGATTTCCCGGTCCACGGTATAATAGGTACAAATATCCGTCATTTCCGTGGGACCGTAGTGGTTGACAAACAATGCGTCCGGGTATTCGTTCCGCCACATATTCAAATGTTTGGAAGGCATGACTTCGCCGCTGAACATAATCGTGTGCAGGTCATCCAGGTGAATTTTGGGAAGCGCGCCGAAATTAGCGATGAAACACAGCACCGAGGGAACCCAGTAAAGGGTATTGACTTTCCGGTCACGCAAAAATTCCAGCAGTTTCAACGGGAACATAAAGAAACGTTTCGGGATGATATGCATGGTAGAGCCGTTGCGTATGGTTTGGTAAATATCAAAACCGGACATGACAAAATAGAACGGCGTCTGGTTGGCAAAAACGGTATTTTCATCCAAAGGAAAAGTTCCGGCACCCCATTCCAAATAGGCGATGACCGCCTCATGGGAAATGATGACTCCTTTGGGAGTGCCGGTGGAGCCTGAGGTAAACAGGACATATAAAATATCCGTCTGTACCATCCGGTCGGATGCCTTTTTTAACAATTCCCCATCCACGGGATGGGACATCATTTGCCCGTAGGTAAGTATTTGAATGCTGCCGGCAATTTTTCCGGCTTCGGAATAGTGGCTGTCGTCCGTAATGATGGCTTCCGGCTGCAGGGTTTCCAGGATTTTTTCTATCCTTGCCGCCGGCATGTGGATATCGATGACGGTATAAAAATTTCCGCTGTAAGCCACGCCGAGAAAGGCGTTGATGCATTCCACGCATTTATCCATGAAAATAGCCACCGGTTTTTTGGTAAGGTTCATGGACAGAAGGGCGGAAGCGGTTTTTTGGGCTTCTTCCCTTACTTCACGAAAAGTAATTTCACGTTTTTCGTCCGTAAACGCGGTTTTATCCGGGTAGTTACGGGCTGTTTCCTCAAGGTAATCCGTAATGGTTTTCCTGTTCACTCTTTGGTTCCTCCTTAATAAGTTTGGTTTATGTTCATCCTTTGGAAGCGGTTCCCTGCAGATAAGGGATTACCCACAGGAAAAGAAGGAGAAGCATGACGATGATGCCGACGGAAACGGACAGCCGGGAATACCGCAGGGTCTTTTGGATTTCCACGGGATTCTGTTCCGCCTTTGGAATAATAAATAATTCCGCCCTTGCGTTTTTCTCATCTTCCGTTACTTTTGTCAGCAGGGAACCAATGGTCATGGCGATTACATTGAAGGCGGTTCCGATGATGCCGGGGTCAAGGTATATGGGGAGGGTGATATGGAAAATGCTGGCATAAAGGCGCAATGCAAAGCAGGATAAAAAACCTGTCAGCATTCCGCAGAACGCGCCCGTTTTGGTCAGACGTTTGGAAAAGACGGCAGCCACCGCCACGGGCATCCAGGAACTTGCTATAATTGCCACTCCCAGGAGCATAATCCAAAAAATTGCCGGCGGGTTATAAACTGCCAAAAAGAGTACAATCAGGCTGGCCGACATCATGGCAATGCGGCCGGCTTTTATGGAATCTTTTTTATGGGAATTTACCGCCAGGTCATTGGCAACGGATGCACCAATCAGGGATAAAAACGTGGTGGCGGATGAGATTCCTGCGGACAGAACTCCGGTTAGGAGGATAACTCCCAAAATCCGGGGCATCATATGCATGGCGGCCCATATCATGACCTGTGAGGAATCTTCCATACCGGGATTGGCCACATTGACCATGACGGCGGCCATGCCCACCAAAAATTCCAATAGGAAAACCCCTAAGGCGGAAAAAAAGGAAGACCTTATGACGGTATGCTCGTCTTTTGCCATTAAATAACGGCTGGATTGCCACGGACCGACCATGCAGACGGACATCCACATGATTCCGTAGGTAAGTCCCCATATTACGTTTTCCGTTCCGGTGTCGTAGAGAGGCCCCGGTTTCCCGCTCCAGGAAAGGATGGCGGAAGTACCGCTGTCCGAAGCCAGCAGGCGGATACTGCCATACCATCCGCCCACATTGCGGGAAATCACCAAAACGGAAAGTATCAGGGCGAATGTGAACACACCTGCCATAAGGGTATCCGTAATGAGGACTCCCCGGGAACCGGAAAGGACGGATATGAAGGTAAAGACGGTAAGGGAAAGGAAGATGCATACACTGTAATCCACGCCCGTAACCACATGCATCAAAGTACCGATTCCCTGCATGACGGATAATAAATAGACCGTCATGGTGATGATGGCGGTGAGCGCCGCCAGAATACGCATTTTATCCGAACAGAACCTTTTCCCGAAAAAAGCCGGAATGGTCAGGATGTTACTCCGCCTTAAGTAACGCCCAAAGAAGACCGCGCCTATGATGTAACCAGCGGACTGCATACCGGCAAACAGGATAACGGCTGAGAAGGCGCCGTCGTAGCACTGCGCCGCATCCCCCATAAACATGCCGGTACTGGTATAGGAGGCAATCATGGAGCCGGAAATCAGGAGAACCGGCGCGTTTCGCCCGGCAACGTAAAAATCGTCGGCATCCCTGATTTTCCTGCTGACTATAAAACCGATTAGGATATAAATGAGCATGGAAATACACATGCCGATAAAATATATGTTCATGGGTGGATGTCCTCTTTCATTTTATGGTTTGTTTTTTGTGAATCCTTTTTTCCACAGGGGCGGAATTCCTTTCTGAGCCATATAGAGGACAGGATGCTTGCAGCCATGAGCCAAATCCCGATAAAGACTGCTATGATAATTTCCATGGTTCAAGGGCTCCTTCTTCAAATGTTTACGGCATATTTGCCGGACAGAATAATTTTATCTTTTGTGTCTGTTTCTGTCAATCTTTTCTCTTGGGTCCATGAAATATAGTTGCCCTTTGGTTACTGGTCACGGAGGGAACCGTCCCCCCCTTGTTTTGCAGGCGGTTTTACGGTATAATTTTTCAGACATGTTTTGGAGCGTGCCGGCAAAGCATGGGGTGGCATGACAAACGCAGAAATGAATAGGACAGTTAAGATGGATAAAAGTAATAAAAATAAGAAAAGTATGGCAAATAAGCTAAATAAGATAAAACAAATCTCCTATACCCTTTTTTTCTTTCTCATGATATCCGCCAAAGGAATCGGATTGGACAGCGGCGACCGGCTTTATTATATCTTAAGTGCAGCCGCCTGTCTGTGCGTGGGTGTCAAATTGGCGCTTACCAAATACCGGATGCGTGAAATCGCGGCTATGGCGCTGTTATGTGCCATAGCCTTTGCTGCATACCGGAATTCGGGAAGACTGGGGATTGTCCTTACCGTGCTGACCGTGATTGGGATGAAGGATATGGACGTAAAGAAACTGTTCCGGCTTGGGACTGTAGTTTACGGCATATGCTTTGTCTTTACCGTAACGGCTGCAAAATTCGGAATGATCGGGAATCCCATGGTGGTGCATGAAAAGGGGGGAATGGAATTGATACGCTGGGGTATGGGATACAGTACGGGAAATGTCTTCCATATCTCTTATTTCATGCTGACGGTGCTGCTTTGTTATACATGGGGGGAACGTTACGGTTGGAAACGCCTTGCGGCGTTAATGGCGGGGAACCTTTTGGCGTTCCTTTATTCCTTAAGTTATACGGGAGCTGCGGTGACGGCGTTTTACCTGCTGTTGGATTTTTATGCGGTGAAACGTAAGCGGCTTGGCAGGGCGGAGAAATTCATCTGTCAACTGCCCCTGCCCCTTTGTCTGCTGTTCTCCTTCGGGGCTCCTTTTCTGCTGCGGTATCCGGCAGTGCAGAGACTGGATGCCATGCTGCAGGCGCGTTTGACTTTTTCTTCCTATTACCTGCAGAACCAGCCCGTTACGCTTTTTGGGACGAGGATGAAGGATGTGCCGAATTTTTGGGTGATTATGGACAACGGATATGTGTATTTTTTCATGACGTTCGGAGTGGCGGCATTTGTGCTGTTTTGTGCGGGCTATGCCGTGCTCATTGCCAGGTGCAGCCGTTTAAACAGGCGGACGGAGCTTGCCATGATTTTTTCCTTCCTTTTGTACGGAATCATGGAACAGTTTATATCCAATGCGTTTATGAATTTTTCATTGCTGTTGTTTGGCGGGTTATTGTTCGGTCAGACGGAAGCCGGGATGGCGGTGCGGACGGATGGGAATCCGGAAAGTGCAGCGGGAAACCGGGCGGATAAGGAGCGTAACGGAAACCGGGAGGTTTTAGGAGGAAGCGGATGCCGGAAAGGCACGGAAGAAGGAGGAAACAGAACGGCAGGACACTGTACCCGGAGGGGATTGGTTTGCGGTGTTGCGGGGACAGTGGTTTTTACCGTGTATCTCTTTGCAGTGCCGGCGCAGGAATATGTCCGCGTGCCGGTTACGGCACTGAATTACGTGAAGGCACAGACCGTACAGATGCAGGCGGCGGAGGAAACGGGAACGAAGGAAGGCATCAAGGAACGGATGGGAGACTGCCGCGGGATTTTGGAAAGCCCTTCCGTTTTGGAAGCGGCGGTACGGGAAAGCGGTATGGAAGGCAGGATTTCACCGGAAGAACTGGCTGCAGCCATGGAGTATTCCCTTCCGGTTTTCGTGCAAAACAGCGGAATTTATGATACGTTCCGTATAAGGATTTTGGAATTGTACCATGATATTACGGAAGAAGAATATGCGGGGTTGTTGCATGCGCTGCTTGTCCACGGTCAGGAAACGTGGGAGGGGAAGTATTCGGTAAAGGAAGGAATTTATGCGGAGACCATTGGCAAAAGTTCCGGGGAGGACCGGATTGAGCATATGGATAAGAGCCGGGGATATGAGGTGGAGAAAGCCGGGAACATTGTGAAGGCGGAGCATGTGCGGGACGGGGTGTTTTATGCGGTTTTGGCGGCATTGACTTTGTATGGGGCAGATGTTATAGTAAGTGCAGGAAAGGGCTGGCGGACATATGGCAAGAACGGTGGGAATCGGGCATCAGGATTTTGAGAAAATCCGGGTGAGAAATACTTTTTATGTGGATAAGACGGCGTTCATCAAAGAATGGTGGGAGTCGGAAGATGAGGTTACGCTGATTACCCGCCCAAGGCGGTTCGGGAAAACGCTTACCATGAGTATGCTGGAAAAATTTTTTTCCGTCAGGTACGCGGACCGTGGGGCATTGTTTCAGGGGCTTAAAATATGGGAAGACGGAAAGTACAGGGAATTGCAGGGAATCCATCCGGTCATCAGTCTCTCTTTTGCAAATGTGAAGGAACGGGATTATATATCGGCAAGAGGGAAAATCTGCCAGCTATTGGTGAACCTTTATGCGGAGCATGAATTTCTTTTGGAAAGCGGCGCCCTGACGGATAAGGACAGGGATTTTTTCCGGCGGGTAAGTTATGGGATGGGGGATGTGGAGGCAACGATGGCGCTCCACCAGTTATCGATTTACTTATACCGTTATTACGGGAAAAAGGTCATTATTCTGCTGGATGAGTATGATACGCCGATGCAGGAAGCATGGATTAACGGTTATTGGGACGAAATGGTGCGGTTTACCAGGAGTATGTTCCATTCCGCTTTGAAGACGAATCCATATTTGGAGCGGGCGTTGCTGACGGGTATCACAAGAATCAGTAAAGAATCTATATTTTCCGACTTGAATCATATGGAAGTGGTAACGGCGACTTCGGAAAAATATGAGGATGCTTTTGGATTTACAGAGACAGAGGTGTTTGGGGCATTGGAGGAGTATGGGCTGTCAGGGAAGAAGGAGACGGTAAAAGCCTGGTATGACGGCTTTACTTTTGGCAGGATGACGGACCTGTATAATCCATGGTCGGTGTTAAACTTCCTGGAGAAAAAAAAACCGGCTGCTTATTGGGCAAATACAAGCAGTAACAGTTTTGTGGCGAAATTAATCCGGGAAGGAAGCCGGAACATCAAGATGGATTTTGAGTGTTTGATGCGGGGAGAAGTATTGGAAACAGTGCTTGACGAACAAGTGGTATTTGACCAACTGGAAGTAAAAGAAAGCGCAGTGTGGAGTATGCTGTTGGCAGGCGGCTACCTGAAAGTGATGGACGGTTGGATGGAGGAAGTATCCGGCAGGGAGCATTACCGGCTGGCGCTGACGAACAAAGAGGTCCGTATTATGTTTGAAAATATGGTCCGCGACTGGTTTTCGGAGCGCAAAGGCAGTTACAACGAATTCATGGAAGCGTTGCTGGAGGATGACATTGATGCAATGAACGAGTATATGAACCGGGTTGCATCGGAAATGTTCAGCTATTTCGATACCGGAAAAAGTGCGGAACCGGAAAAGTTTTACCATGGATTTGTGTTAGGGATGATGGTGGATTTGGCAGATTGTTATCAGGTGAAATCCAACAGAGAGAGCGGCTTTGGCAGATATGACGTTATGCTGTTCCCCAAAAAGGAAAATATGGATGCCATTGTGATGGAATTTAAAGTACGCCGGTCGAAGAAAGAACAAACGCTGGAGGATACGGTACAGGAAGCGCTGAAGCAGATTGAGGAAAAAAAATACGGGAAGGAACTGTCGGCGGCGGGAATACCGGAAGAACGGATACGGAAATACGGGTTTGCATTTGAAGGAAAAGCAGTTTTGATTGGCAGGGCGGTGATGCAATGAGGATAGCGATAGATTTAACCTCCCTAGCGGATAATTTTTCGGGCATCGAACGGTATGCCATGAATATCGCCAGGGAGCTGGTGGAAATGGACCGAAAAGAAGAACATACGTACATCCTGTTATTCAAAAGGGCGGTGCATCCGGAATTTAAAAAGTACCGGGGGAAGAAGAATGTGGATATGAGGGTATACAAAGGGCAGAATAAGCTGCTGTTTGCACAGTTGTTCCTGCCTTTTCACCTGTACGGCATACGGGCGGACGTTTTCCTGTTTTTGGCGTTTCAGGGACCGTTACTGTTTTGGCACAGGGGGATTTATAACATGATTCCTGACCTGACTTGCTGGGACTGCCCGGAGACGATGAAGAAGCATATGGAATGGTATTTTAAACTGTCCATTTTAAACGCACTCCTGGTCAGCAGGGGAATTATTACGATTTCCAAATTTACGAGGGACAGAATTGCGGATAAATTCCGTTATAAGAAAAGAAAAATTACGATTGCCTATTGCGGGATTTCGGATGTATTTATGGATTACGCCGGGAATCTCCCGGGGAACAGCGGCAGTGAAACGCCGGAGAAGGAGATAGAAAAGGAGAAAGAAAGAAAGAACCGCTCCCTGGACGTACGGCACAAATACCACCTCCCGGAACAATACCTGCTCTGTCTTGCCACGCTGGAGCCGCGTAAAAACCTGCCGTTTCTGGTGGAAGCATACGTGGAGCTTTTGGAGGAAGGGAGCGTGACGGTCCCGCTTGTGCTTGCGGGGCGGAACGGTTGGAAAATGGATGAGTTCCTGGAACGGATTGAGACGCAGTACCGCCAGAAAATTATCGTGACGGGATTCATCGAGGATGAGGACCTTCCGTATGTGTACCATATGGCGGATTGTTTTATTTTTCCCTCCATTTATGAGGGATTCGGGATGCCGCCTTTGGAGGCGATGGCAGTGGGAACGGTAACGATTTCCTCGAATGCGGCATCCCTGACGGAAGTGCTGGGGAAAGCGGCGGCGTATTTCGATCCCCATGACAAGGAAGGGCTAAAGGAGCGCATCCGTCAGGGAATCCGGCAGCAGTGCGGGGACGTGACGGTAGGGGAAATCCGCCGCAGAATCCGTATGTTCCAATGGAGCCGGTCGGCCGCGCGTGTGGCGGAGCGGATCGGGCTCCGGGAACGGGTGACAGATAAGGAATGAAAAGGAGAAACAGTGGATATGGGATTTTTTGACAGGATGGGCGGAAAAAAGGGAAGAAAAAAAGAGGAAGAAAGGGCGGCAGAAGAACGGGATTCCATGAAGCAATGCCTGGAAGAAAGTATACAAAAGGCGTTCCCCCGAATGGAGGAATTGCTGTTGCAGAAGGTGGACGGCAGGCTGGAGACGTATCAGGCATCCGTGGATGCCATGAATAAACGGCTCCGGCAGCAGGCGGAAGCGGTGGAAGACCTGATGGACGAGTGGAAGGAAAAAGAAGCGGAGACGGCAGAATGTGAAAAGCGCCTGCAGGAGAAGCGGGAAAGGGAGGAGGCGCTGGTCCGCCTGGTTTGCGATTATAAGAAACAATTGGATATGCTGGAAGAACGGGTCTGCGGAGAGGCGGTGCCGGTACGGGAAGCATCCGCGGCGGAAGCGTCAAGGCAGGATGCGTGGCAGAAACAATTCCGGCTGCTTCGGGAGCAGCTTGCCGTAAAGGAGAAGCTCTGCGCCCTGGAGGCGGTCGGTACGGAAGGGGAATATGTGGATTACCGTATTCATGAGGTACTCCGCGCACTGGACGCGGAAAAACCGGAACAGGCGGGAACGGTGGCGGGGGTACATAGCCGCGGAATTGTCTATGAAGGGAAAGTGATGGAGAAAGCGGAAGTGGATGCTTATAAAATCAAACCGGAAAGGGGATAAGGTAATCGTAACGGGATAAGGAAAGGGATAGGTACGGAAGATGGGAATGATAATCGGAATTGATTTGGGAACATCGACAACGGAAGCGGCGGTATTACGGGACGGAAAACCGGTGATGGTTTTGAATTTTGACGGGAGGGCGGATACGCCTTCCGTGGTGGGATTGGATGACAGCGGCAATACGGTGGTGGGGGAAAAGGCGGCGGCACAGCTTTTGCTTTCGCCGGACCGCACCGTACGGGAAGTGAAGCGCCTGATGGGCTCAAAGGAAAAAGTAAGGTTGGGGACAAGGGTCAGTTCACCGGTGGAGATATCTTCCATGATACTTTCTTATGTGAGGAATTTTGCCGGAAAATACCTTGGGGAAGATGTGGACAGGGCGGTTATTTCCGTACCGGCATATTTTGACGAGATACAGCGGCAGGCAACGGTGGAGGCCGGAAAACTGGCAGGATTTACGGTGGAACGTATCCTGAACGAGCCGACGGCGGCAGCCTTAAGTTATGGAATTTCCCATTTGGAGGAGGAAAGTTATATTCTTGTCTATGATTTGGGCGGCGGAACCTTTGACGTGACCCTTTTGGAAATGTTTGACGGGGTACTGGAAGTCCGGGCGAGCAGCGGGGATAACCAACTCGGCGGAAAGGATTTTGACGGCAGGCTTGTGGAGCATCTTTCCGAACGTTTCCGGCAGAAACACGGAATGTTTCCGGAAGATGACATTTATGCCATGGCGAGGCTGCACCAGGCGGCAGTGGAATGTAAAATCGCGCTGAGCGGACAGGAGGAATACCGGGTATTACTCCCCGTGTTTGCGGAGACGGACGGGATTCCTTTGGAAATGGACGAGACCGTGACGAGGGAACAGTTCGAGGAATTAATTATGGATTTGCTGGAACGGACCCATGACCCCATTGACGTGGTATTGGCGGACAGCGGAGTAGCGGCGGCGGATTTGGAGCGGATTCTTTTGGTGGGCGGCTCCACAAGGATCCCGTTGGTGCAGAGGGATATAGAGGCTTATTTAGGGAAAAAACCGTCGTTTCAGGTAGACCCGGATTACGCGGTGGCGCAGGGAGCGGCGGTGCAGGCCGGAATTATCAGCGGTCAAATTGACGGGGAATGCGGTATCATGATAACGGATGTCAATCCGTATACATTGGGTATCCGTACGTTGTACGGGTATTCGGCGGACTATATGAGCGTAATCATTCCAAGGAACGTAACGATACCGGTTACGAAAAAGCAGAAATATTTCACATCGTGGGACGGACAGACGGATGCGGACATTGAAGTGTATCAGGGGGAATCCAAATCGGTGGAGCGCAACCACCGAATCGGGAATTTCAGGATTTGCGGAATACCGGCAGGACCGGCGGGAAAAGAACAGTTGGAAGTGGCTTTTTCCTATAACCTGAACGGGATGCTGAATGTAACGGCAACGGTGGTGAGTACGGGGGCGGAGGCTTCCATTACGATAGACATGGTGCAGGCGGATTTGGAATCGGAAACAAGGGTGGATGTGGAAGGCTGGAAGGAAGCCCCCTTGGCGGCGGATTACCGAACAATCATCCGGCGTGCCGAACGTTGGCTGAAAAAGCATGAGGGAGATGCCGGGCATGAGGAAGATGCGGAGGAATTGGAGGAACTGTTGTACCGGTTGAAGCGGGCGGTGCTGGAAGACGATGGTTTCGGGGCGGAAGCCTTGGAAGATGAAATTCGGGATCTGCTGGAAGTGTGAAGAAATTATCCGGCGGCAGAGAAACAACGGACAGAAGAAGACAGAGGAAGGAAACGCAGTAATGGGTATGGAGAAGGATTACCGGATATTGGGGATTGAGGAAGGTGCGGATGAGCGGGAAATAAAAAGGGCGTATTTTAAACTGGTCAGGAAATATTCCCCGGAGAAGGAGCCGGAGCGGTTTCAGGAAATAAGGGCGGCCTATGAGCGTCTGACAGAAAAAAAGGAGGAAGATCCGTATTCGCCTTATGCGGCAGGAGAAATGGAAATGCCGGACGATCCGTTTGCGGGAAGGATGCTGGAACAGATCCGGGAGCTGAAAACATATGGGGATTACGGAAAAGCCCTGTGTATGGCGGAAGAAGGAATCCGCTATTTCGGGGAAACGGAAGCGTTCCTGTTTGAACTGGCCAGGTGTTGCCTGCTGATGGGAAAAACGGGAAAAGCCGTTAAAAATTTTGAAAAACTGGCGGTCCGGTACCCGGATAAAATGTTTTATAAAGGGGAACTTGCAAAGGCGTATTTCGACAGGGGGTATGGGAAAAAGGCATTGGAGGCATTCAGAGAGGCATTCGGGATGGGCTGGCGGGAGCCGGATTTTATCCTTTGTTACAGTGAATGTTGTATGTACCGGGAGTGTCCGGAAGAAGGAATCGGTATTTTGGAAGACATGGTGGATCATGTGGATGCCGGAAACAGGAGAAAACGGATGCAGGAACTTTTGGAGGCGCATACAGGAATGATTGTGCTGTCGGTAATGGCACCGGAACGGTTTCCGGAAGCCGTGGGCAGATGTCGCGTTTTCCTGGAAGATGCGGAACGCCTGCTGACGGATTATGGGCAGGAAGTGCAAAACCTGTTTGCGGCGGTGCTGTTGGGTGCATTTCGGACGGGAAACTTAGGGAACCGTGATGTGGAGACGGTGAAACGTTTGGTTGCCGGAAAGTTTCCGGAAATAAATGATGCAATGCAGGAAAATGTGGAACTGCAGGCGATGTCCCTGCTCGCGGACGACCGTATGGGCGAATTAATGAAACGGACGGTCGGGACATTTTTGGTTTTCCAAGAGGATGATGAGACGGAAAGGCATATTTACTTTTTACAATTGGATACCCTGCTCTGTCATCTGCAGGAATGGCCGGCGCAGAAACCGGAATGGGAAATCATCCGGAAGGAGTACAAGGTCATTTATGAGGAACTTTCGGAATTGTTTGAGGTACTCCAAATGGGGAGTGAGCAGCGGCGGATGTACCGGGAACATGTGGAGGAGGAATATTCCAGACTGGCGAAAAAGTATGGGGACGGGAAATATTATGAACTTTATCCGGACCGGCAGCCGGACCTGTCGGAGATAAAATGGGACAGCCAGGAAGAAGGCACATTTGTGCGGATGGAAAAGAAGGTGGGCAGGAATGATCCCTGTCCGTGCGGCAGCGGGAAGAAGTATAAGAAGTGCTGTATGGGAAAGGAGTAGGTTGAATGAAAACTTAAATTCCACTTGAAAACTTAAATTCCGTACTGAGGACTAAATATCTCCTAAAAAAGAGTAAGCAGTCGCCAGCAACCGGAATTGGATCCTGCAAGACTGAATTCCACCTGCCCAAGGGCATACTTATGGTGGCTCAAATCCGCAGATTTTTCTTGTTTTGAAATGAAATAGATTTCTGAAAAGAGAAGGGAAACAAAAGATATACAGCTTGCTGGATGGCCGCCATATGGTAGTATCCGGCAAGCCGTATTTT
>CAJUMD010000053.1:14310-21550 GCA_910587275.1 uncultured Kineothrix sp. | reverse complement strand
ACGGCTGGGCACAATAAGAAATACCACCATTTTCTGAAACAGGTTTTGAACAGATACCGGCAGGGGAAGCACAGGGAGGCAGGGAGAAAGCGGGCAGGGGCTTGTTCTCCCGGCTTTTGCTGGTTATCTAAATTATCTAAAAATGTAATGCTGTATCATGGCATTCCTTTTTACTCCGGACAAGGAAACCGAGACCGAATATAAAAGAATGGTAATTGTCAGAAAATAATAACTATGATACAATCTAAAAGAAGCGCATGTCCTTATGGAAGGATGGCATTTGGATAATAGAACGGGGGTGTATCCATGAATGACGATTATGGGAAGTTAATGCGTTGTTTTGAAAGTTTCCAGAAGAAAATCAGTTTTAAGCCGCGCGTGGCAATTGTGCTCGGCTCCGGTCTTGGGGATTTTGCCGATAGCATAAAAGTGGAAGCGGAGCTTTCCTATGCGGAAATCGAAGAATTTCCCGTGTCCACCGTACCGGGGCACGCGGGGAAGTTTATTTTCGGTTATGTGGGTGAAGTCCCGGTGGTGTGCATGAAAGGAAGGGTCCATTATTATGAGGGCTATCCCATCGGCGATGTGGTGCTTCCCACAAGGCTGATGAAGTTAATGGGGGCGGAGATTCTGTTCCTGACTAATGCGTCAGGCGGGGTGAACACCGGATTCCGGGCAGGGGACCTGATGCTGATTACGGACCATATCTCCGTATTTGCCCCGAATCCTTTGGTCGGGCCGAACATCGATGAACTGGGAACCCGTTTTCCCGATATGAGTACGGTGTATGACCGTAAACTGCGGGATATCCTGCGGCAGACGGCGGCGGAAAACGGAATCGGTTTAAAAGAAGGGGTGTACGTGCAGTTCACCGGTCCTTCCTTTGAGTCCCCGGCGGAAATACGGATGACGCGCGCCCTTGGCGGGGATGCGGTGGGCATGAGTACGGTAGTGGAAGCCATTGCGGCTAACCATATGGGAATGCGCATCTGCGGAATTTCCTGTGTGTGTAATTTAGCGGCGGGCATGACACAACAGCCGCTGACCCATACAGAGGTACAGGAAGCGGCGGACAAAGCGGCTCCTTTGTTTACGAAACTGGTGGCGGAAGCGGTGAAGAAATTTTAACCGTGCTTGGAGCACATGAAGGATTTGCGGGAATGAAACGGGAGAAAGGATTTGGCATGGTGGATGGCGAAACGGCGGAAAAACTGATAAAAAAGGCAATGGAAGCACGGGAAAAAGCATATGCGCCTTATTCCCGCTTCTATGTGGGCGCCGCGCTGCTTACGGAGGCGGGACAGGTTTATACCGGATGTAATATTGAAAACGCCGCTTACGGACCGAGCAACTGCGCCGAACGGACCGCTTTTTTTAAGGCGGTGAGCGAAGGGGAGCGTTCCTTCCTGGCGATAGCCATCGTGGGTGCAGGAGAGGAAAGCAGCGGGCAGTATGCCGCGCCCTGCGGTGTCTGCCGTCAGGTAATGGCGGAGTTCTGCCGTCCGGAGGACTTTACGGTTATCATAGCCAATACGGCAGGGGAATATTATGTAAGGACATTAGGGGAACTGCTGCCGGACGGTTTCGGGGCGGCAAACCTGCAGAAAACGTAAAGACGGCGCCGGACGAAAACCAAAGGACAGAAAGAGGAAAGGCGGTTATGGGATGAACATTCGTTTTTATAACGCCCGGATTTTAACCATGGAAAAGGAGATGCCCTTATTGGAAGGGGAGCTGTGGGTAAAGGACGAGCGGATTTTCTATGTGGGGGACGGCAAAGAGAAAGAGAGCGTTTTTACGGAAAGCGGCATGACCTGTATGATTTGGGACGAGGAAATCGACTGCCAGGGGAATTTACTGCTTCCCGGCTTTAAGGATGCCCATACCCATTCGGGCATGACACTCCTGCGTTCTTATGCGGACGACCTGCCGTTACAGGCATGGCTGAATGAGCAGGTGTTCCCTGTCGAGGCAAAAATGACGGCAGAGGATATTTACCATTTAACGAAACTGGCGGTACTGGAGTATTTAACCAGCGGCATTACCGCCGTATTTGACATGTATCTGACACCGGAGAGCATTGGCAGGGCGTGCAGCGAAACGGGGATGCGCTGTGTGCAGACCGGCGCCGTGAATAATTTCAGCCAATCCGTGGAACTGTTGGAGAAATGGTATCAGGAGCTGAACGGGAACAATCCGTTACTTTCGTTCCGGCTTGGTTTCCATGCGGAATATACCTGTTCCACAGAGCTGATGGAGCGGGTTGCCGCGCTTGCCGCCGCTTATCAGGCTCCGGTATATACCCACCTGTCCGAAACAAGGGGCGAAGTGGAAGGGTGCGTGGAGCGCCACGGCATGACGCCTGCCAGGTTCCTCGATTCTTTGGGCATGTTTGATTACGGCGGCGGGGTATACCACGGTGTATGGCTGACGCCGGAGGAAATGGAACTTTTCCGGGAGAAAAAGGTCAGCGTAATCACCAATCCGGCATCCAACCTAAAGCTCGCCAGCGGAATTGCACCGGTGCGGGAGTTTTTGGAAAAAGGGCTGAATGTTGCTATCGGGACGGACGGTCCGGCAAGCAATAACTGTCTGGATATGTTTCGGGAGATGTTTCTCGTGAGCGGATTGGCAAAAGTAAGGGAGCAGGACGCATCTGCGGTGGATGCACGGGAAGTGCTGCGGATGGCGACGGTAAACGGGGCGGAAGCGATGGGACTTACGGAGGCGGATGTGCTTGCTGCAGGGAAGCTGGCGGATCTTGTCATGCTGGATCTGCACCAGCCGAACATGCAGCCCTTAAACCATATCGCAAAGAATATTGTGTACAGCGGCAGCAAACAGAATGTGAAAATGACCATGATTCACGGAAAGATCCGTTACCGTGACGGGAAATTTAACGTGGGGGATGATCCGGAAGACATTTATGCAAAGGCAAATGAAATCATAGGGAAAATAGGAGGTTGTAGGTAAGATGGAAAAGTTTTTTAAACTAAAGGAAAACAGGACCGATGTGAAGACCGAAATCATGGCGGGCATAACGACATTCATGACGATGGCATATATCCTGGCTGTGAATCCGAATATCCTTTCCGCATCGGGAATGGATAAGAACGCGGTGCTGATTGCCACGGCGCTTGCCTCTTTTGTCGGTACCCTGTTAATGGCGCTGTTTGCCAATTACCCGTTTGCGCTGGCGCCGGGGATGGGGTTAAACGCGTATTTTGCCTTTACCGTAGTGGGGCAGAGGGGGTATTCCTGGCAGATTGCCCTTTTGGCGGTGTTTGTGGAAGGTCTGATTTTCATCGTGCTTTCCCTCACCAATGTGCGGGAAGCAATTTTCAATGCGATTCCCACGACGTTAAAGTCTGCGGTCAGCGTTGGTATCGGGCTTTTCATCGCCTTTATCGGGCTGCAGAATGCAAAGGTAATCGTCAATGACGATTCCACACTGTTAACGTACCAGAAATTCGCGGCAGGGGAATTTTCCACGGTGGGCATTACCGCGCTGCTGGCGCTGGTTGGTATTTTGGTTACGGCAGTGCTTTTAATCTTAAAAGTAAAGGGCGGAATCCTGTTCGGTATCCTCGCCACATGGGTGCTGGGCATCCTCTGCGAACTGGTGGGACTTTATGTCCCCAATCCGGATGCAGGATGGTATTCCACCATTCCCCATGCCATTGTGAGCTTTGACTTTACGGCGATTGGCAATACGTTCGGACAGGTGTTCAAAGCGGACTTTTCCGCTGTTCATGTACTGGATTTCGTGGTAGTTGTTTTTTCGTTCCTGTTTGTGGACTTGTTTGATACATTGGGTACGCTCATCGGTGTTTCCTCCAAGGCGGACATGCTGGATAAGAACGGAAGGCTGCCGAAAATTAAGGGCGCGTTGATGGCGGATGCCGTGGCTACCAGTGTCGGGGCATTGCTCGGTACTTCCACCACCACCACGTTTGTGGAGAGCGCTTCCGGCGTGACGGAAGGAGGCAGGACGGGACTGACGGCAGTTACCACGGGATTTTTGTTCCTGCTGGCATTGATTTTCTCTCCGCTGTTTTTAACGATTCCGTCTTTTGCCACGGCTCCGGCGCTGGTAATCGTGGGCTTTTATATGATGGGTTCCGTTGCAAAAATTGATTTTAATGACATGACGGATGCGATTCCGGCGTTCCTGTGCATCATTGCCATGCCTTTGGCATACAGCATTTCCGAAGGGATTGCCATTGGCGTTATTTCCTGGACGCTCATCTGCCTGGTGACCGGTAAGGCGAAGGAGAAAAAAGTCAGTATACTGATGTATGTTTTAACCGTGCTGTTTATCCTGAAATATATCTTTTTATGATAAGCGATTCCGGTATGGGAGGAGAGTGTTTGAAAGTCACGTATTTATACCACAGCGGTTTTTTGGTGGAGCTGGAAACCTGCGTCCTGCTGTTTGATTATTACAGGGGGACGCTGCCTCTGTGGGATAAGGGAAAACCGGTTTACGTGTTTGTATCCCACAAACATAAGGACCATTTTAACATGAAAATTTTTGGGCTGCCGGAGCGGTACGGACATATACATTTTTTCCTGGGCAGCGATATCAGGCTGAGCGGAAAGTACTTGGAGCGCAACGGGATACCTGCTTCGGTAAAACGCTACATGACGAATGCAGGGAAAAATGAGACGCTGGAATATAACGGAGACTTAACGGTCCGTACCCTGCGTTCCACCGATGCGGGGGTTGCTTTCCTGGTACGGGCGCAGGGGCATCTGTTTTACCATGCCGGGGATTTAAACTGGTGGCATTGGGAAGGGGAGCCGGCGCCGTTTAACGAAAATATGGAGAGGGATTACAGGAAGGAAATGGATGCCATCCGGGGGCTTTCCTTCGATGCCGCTTTCGTGCCTTTGGACCCGAGGCTGGGAGAAGCCTATGGCTGGGGAATGGACTACTTTCTCACGCAGACACAGGCGGCACATGTGTTTCCCATGCACATGTGGGAGGAATACGACATTATCGGCAGGTATAAAAAGACTCCCATGGGAAAAAAATATGGGGAGCGCATTGCGGACATCAGGGAAGCGGGACAGGAGTTTTATTTGTAATGTCCCGGGAAAACGGGGTAAGACATGGAATATATCGTACTGTTACTGACCATTTTTGGTATTATCGCATTGATTATGTTAAACGGGCTGTATAACGAACGGAAGAAACAGGCAAATTTCGTGAAATGGCTGCGGGAAAACTACGGGGTGCTGCGGGAAAGGGAGGAATACCGGCCGGAGGAACTGGAGAAGATTTCCCGTTATTACCGGGCACACGGGGCAGACAGGTTTCAAATTGACGATATTACGTGGAATGACTTGGGGATGGACCAGGTATTTGCGCAGATGAACCATACGTATTCCGCCGCCGGTGAGGAATACCTGTATTACCTGCTGCGCACACCGACACAGGATACGGAGCAGATGGGGAAGTTTGAAAGCCAAATCTGTTTTTTCAGCCAGAACAGTGAAAAAAGGGTGCAGTACCAGACGCTGTTTGCCCAAATCGGGAAAACCGGAAAGTACTCCATCTATGATTACCTGGACTACCTGGGAGGGCTGGGAGAAAGAAGCAGCAGGAAACATTACCTGGGAGATTTGGCGATAGCCTTCTCCCTCCTTTTTATGTTGTTTGGCTCCGTCCAGGCGGGGGTGATACTTTTGGTGGCCGCCATAAGCCACAATATCATCGCCTATTTTAAGACGAAGAACGAAATCGACCCGTATATTACCAGTTTCGGCTATATCCTGCGCATGATAAAGAACGTGGGAGAGATGGAGAAGCTCCCCGTGGCGGCTTTTGCCCAGGAACTGGAAGAACTTGGGGAATGCCGGAGGAAAATGGGGAAATTCCGGTCGGGTTCCTATATTCTGATGTCGCCTGCCCGTATGGGAGCGTCCGGAAATCCGTTGGAAATCCTGCTCGATTATATGCGCATGGTGTTTCATCTGGATTTAATCAAATTTAACGGGATGCTGGCGGAAGTCAGGAAAAACAGCGCATCCATCGACCGGATGATTACGCTTACCGGATACATGGAAGCGGTCATTGCCATCGGCTGTTACCGTGCTTCCCTGGAAACATGGTGCCTGCCCGAATGGGGGGCGGAAAAGGGGCTTACGTTGGAGAACGGCTACCATCCCCTGATTCAAAACCCGGTAAAAAACAGTATCATGGCAAAGCAGGGTGTCCTGCTAACCGGCTCCAATGCTTCCGGGAAATCCACGTTTTTAAAAACGGTTGCCCTGAATGCCATTCTCGCCCAGACCATACATACCTGTTTGGCGGACCGTTATCGGGCAGGGGTTTACCGGATTATGTCGTCCATGACGCTGCGGGATGACCTGGCGGGAGGGGACAGCTATTACATCGTGGAGATTAAGTCCTTAAAGCGTATCCTGAACCATTCCGCGGACGGCGGGAATCCGGTGCTATGCTTTGTGGATGAGGTGCTGCGGGGAACGAACACGGTGGAGCGGATTGCGGCCTCCACGCAGATTTTAAGGAGCCTTGCAGGCAGGAACGTGCTTTGCTTTGCAGCGACTCATGATATTGAGCTGACGCATCTTTTGGAAGATGTTTACGCCAATTATCATTTTGAAGAAGAAGTGGAAGGGGTGGACGTGGTATTTAACTACCGGCTGAAAAAAGGCAGGGCAACGACGCGCAACGCCATAAAGCTGTTGGGCGTAATGGGATATGAGGAAGGTATCATACGGGAAGCGGAACGGATGGCAGAACAGTTTTTGCGGACGGGAACCTGGGGGAACGGAACATGACGGGAACTGCAGGAAGCGGTAATATGGTTTGTCCTTAAACCGAAAACAGGAAAGGAAGAATGGGATGAAAGTGACGATTTATACGGACGGCGCGGCGCGGGGTAACCCGGACGGACCGGGAGGATACGGAACGGTGCTGCATTACGTGGACGGGAAGGGGACGCTGCATGAGCGGGAGTACTCGGCAGGGTATAAGAAGACGACGAATAACCGGATGGAATTGATGGCGGTCATTGTGGGACTGGAAGCGCTGACCAAACCCTGTGAAGTGGAAGTAATATCCGATTCCAAGTATGTAACGGACGCTTTTAACAAACACTGGGTGGAAGGGTGGCTGAAAAAGAACTGGAAGACCAGCGGAAACCAGCCCGTGAAAAACATCGATTTATGGAAACGCCTGTTAAATGCCAAGGCGCCCCACCATGTGGTA
>CAJUMD010000053.1:0-14300 GCA_910587275.1 uncultured Kineothrix sp. | reverse complement strand
GGGCATGACGGGCACCCCCAGAACGAAAGATGCGATTATTTGGCAACAAGTGCGGCAGATGGCGACGGACTACTTGACGATTCCGTGGACGGGGTGGTATGATAGATATAGTGTCGGGAATGAGTTTCCTGTCAAAATATGGGAGAGCGGAGGGTCATTGGCATGACAAATATTGTTTTATTCTTAAATTCGTTTTTATCGTATCTGCTGGTATTCGTACTGATTGTGGCACTAGTGGTGGTTGCCTGCATTCTCGGTGCGAAATGGTGCAAAAACTCGGACAGTAAGAAATCGGGCGGAACGGGCAAACCGGTGCTGCCGGATACTGTGGAAGTAAATCAATAGTTACGGAAAACTGTGGTTGGCAAGAAGGGACAGGGTGTTCATGGAATGTGGACACCCTTTTGATGGTGGGAGGAAAGCCAGGGCCGTTGCCTGCGGGAAGGCGGAGGGGGGATTGAGATGGCGAAATCGGCGAACCAAAAATTAAAACTGCTGCATATTGTCCGTATTTTGGAGGAAAATACCGATGAAGACCACTGTATTTCCACGCAGGAATTAATCCGGGAACTTGCAAAGTATGATATTGCTGCAGAACGGAAATCCATTTACAGCGATATGGAGCAGTTGGAGCGGTTTGGTTATGACATCGTTTACGTAAAGGCGAAGTCGGGGGGCGGCTACTATTTGGCAGGGCGGAGATTTGAGCTGCCTGAGTTAAAGCTGCTGGTAGACGCGGTACAGTCCTCCCGGTTTTTAACGCTTAAGAAATCCCGTGAACTGATTCGCAAAATCGGGCAGTTGGCAGGAAAACACGGAGCGAAACAGCTTAACCGGCAGGTTTACGTGGCAGGTCGGATTAAGACGGAGAACGAAAGCATATATTACACGGTGGACAAGATACACCGGGCAATCCAGGAAAACTGCCAAATTGGGTTCCAGTATATGGAATGGACGCCGGAAAAGGAGTTAAGGCCCCGTAAAGACGGTGCAAAGTACCGGATAAGCCCGTGGGCGCTGACCTGTAAGGACGAGAACTACTATTTGGTGGCTTATGACGGCACGGCGGGTAAAATCAAGCATTACCGCGTGGATAAAATCGGAGGGGTACAACTGGAGGAAGGGCTTGCAAGGGAAGGCGGCGACAGTTTTCTCCGGTTTGATATCGGGGCTTATGCCAATAAAACCTTCGGCATGTTCGGCGGTGAGGAAGCCGTGGTTACGCTGGAGATACCGGAGTGGATGGTGGGAATCGTACTGGACCGTTTCGGCAGGGAAACCGATATCCGGCGCGTGGAATGTGCGGAAAAAAAAGTTTCCCGTTGCCAAAACAAAACCGGAAAGGAAGCGGAAAAGGAAACGGAAATGGAAACGGAAATGAAAACCGCAACCGCAAAGGAATCCGCCCGGTTCCATGCGCGGATAGAGGTTGCGGTAAGCCGCCCGTTCTTTGGGTGGCTTACCGGGCTTGGAGCGGACGTGAAAATCCTTTCCCCTGCCGCCGTGGCGGAGCGGTACCGTAATTATCTAGGAGAAATTTTGGAAAATTATGGAACGGGAAAGGCATCCGGTGAAAAGAACGGACAGGATGGACAGACGGAAGACAGCAAAAGGGAGGAAGGATGAAGATGGATTTGAAATTTGCGGATCGGATGAAGGATTTTGAGGAAGGAATCTTTCAGGTATTGGATGAAAAGAAGAAAGAGCTGGAGGCACAGGGCAGGACGGTTTACAATCTTTCGGTGGGAACGCCGGATTTCCCGCCGGCGGCACATATCGTGGAAGCGGTGGTGGAAGCGGCAAAAAAACCGGAAAATTATAAGTATGCGCTGTCCGATTTGCCCGAACTGACCGAGTCGGTCATAACACGTTTCCGCAAAAGATACGGGGTGGAGCTGGAAAAAGAGGAAATCATGTCGGTTTACGGTTCCCAGGAGGGAATCACCCATATCGGGCTGCCCCTTTGCAATGAAGGGGATGTGGTGCTGGTGCCCGATCCGGGCTATCCGATTTTCTCCATCGGACCTTCCCTGGCAGGGGCGAAACTGGCGACGTATGAGCTGCGCCCCGAAAACCGGTACCTGCCGGATCTTGGGGGAATAGATGAAAAGATACGCAAAGCGGCTAAATTCATGATAGTATCCTATCCGCTCAATCCGGTCTGCAAAACGGCGCCAAGGGAGTTTTACGAAAAACTGGTTCCCTGGGCGAAGGAAAACGGCATTCTCATTGTCCATGACAATGCCTATTCGGACATTATTTACGACGGACGGGAAGGGATATCCATTCTTTCCGTCGATGGGGCAAAAGAAGTATGCGTGGAATTTTATTCCCTGTCAAAGTCCTTTAACTATACGGGGGCAAGGATGGGATTTTTGGTAGGGAATAAGGAAATCGTGGCGAATTTTAAAAAGGTGCGTTCCCAAATCGACTACGGCACGTTCCTGCCGGTACAGTACGGCGCGATTGCGGCGCTGACGGGACCGGACGACATGGTAAGGACACAGTGTGCGGAATACCAAAGGCGGAGGGATGCGCTCTGCGGGGGGCTGCGCGCCATCGGCTGGGATGTACCGGACAGCGAAGGAACCATGTTTGCCTGGGGGGCAATCCCGGAAAAATACGGGGATGACGATGTGGCGTTTGTCATGGAGCTGATGGAGAAATCCGGCGTGCTCTGCACACCGGGGAGCAGCTTCGGGTCTTTGGGAAAGGGGCATGTGCGGTTTGCGCTTACCATGCCGGTGGAGAAAATCCGGGAAGCGGTGGCTGCCGTGGAGCAATCGGGGATGGTATAATAGGTGGTTGTTGGCGGTCAAATATTTTTGGACGCGCAGTCTTGACATAACGGGTGCCGGTGGATATACTAGTAGATAACCACAAAATATAGATAAAAAACGTATATCCGTAACTATATATAGTTAAAATGGGTATACACGCGCATTCCGGGCGTTTGCGATACGCCTGAAATGCGTGTTTTTAACGTAAGGAACTGGACAGGAGGCAAGTGCATGGGCAAGGAAACTGTTATGGCAGGACAGGTAGTAAACTATGGGGAAGAATTTAAACCGGAACGGGATGTCAAAGTGATAAAAAAGGACGGGAGTCTGGAATCTTTTAATGTACAGAAGGTCATCGATGCGGTGGGAAAGAGTGCATACCGGGCATTGACCAAGTTTACGGAGGATGAGAAAAAACATATCTGCCAGTATGTGGTGGATAAGGTCATGGAATTGGAACAGGAGCAGATTCCCATTCCGATTATGCACAATATTGTGGAAAGCGCTTTGGAGGAAGTGAAACCCATTGTTGCCAAAAGTTACCGGGATTACCGTAATTATAAGCAGGATTTTGTACGGATGATGGACGATGTGTACAAAAAGAGCCAGTCCATTATGTATGTGGGGGACAAGGAAAACGCTAATACGGACAGCGCTTTGGTTTCCACGAAAAGGAGCCTGATTTTTAACCAGTTTAATAAGGAACTGTACCAGAAGTTCTTTATGACGACAGAGGAAATACAGGCGTGCAGGGACGGCTATATTTATGTCCATGATATGTCGGCAAGGCGGGATACAATGAACTGTTGTCTGTTTGACGTGGCGAACGTGCTGACGGGCGGTTTTGAGATGGGGAATATTTGGTATAACGAGCCGAAGACGCTGGATGTGGCATTTGACGTTATCGGGGATATCGTGCTTAGCGCTGCTAGCCAGCAGTACGGCGGCTTTACCGTGCCGGAAGTGGACAAAATTTTAGAGCCTTATGCGGAGAAAACATACCAAAGAAGTCTGGAAAAATACCAAAGACTCGGTATCGGAGGGGAAAGGGCAGAAGAAGAAGCCTATGCGGATGTGCTGCGGGAATTTGAGCAGGGCTTCCAGGGCTGGGAATATAAATTTAATACGGTGGCAAGCAGCCGGGGAGACTATCCGTTCATTACGGTGACGGCGGGCATCGGGACGGGACGCTTCGCGAAGCTGGCAACTGTCTGCATGTTAAATGTAAGGCGCACGGGACAGGGGAAAAAAGGATGTAAGAAACCGGTGCTGTTCCCGAAGATAGTCTTCCTGTATGACGAGAACCTGCACGGAAAAGGGAAGCCGCTTGAAGATGTGTTTGAAGCGGGGGTGAAGTGCTCCGCAAAGACCATGTACCCGGACTGGCTGAGCCTGACCGGAAAAGGGTATATTGCCAGTATGTACAAACGTTACGGGAAAGTGATTTCCCCCATGGGATGCCGCGCATTCCTTTCCCCCTGGTATGAGAGGGGCGGGATGCATCCGGCGGATGATGCGGATACGCCTGTTTTTGTCGGGCGGTTTAATATCGGCGCGGTTTCGCTGCACCTGCCCATGATTTTGGCGAAATCCAGGCACGAAAGCAGGGACTTTTATGAGGTGCTGGATTATTACCTGAACTTAATCCGCCAGCTCCATATCCGCACATATGCGTACCTGGGGGAGATGCGGGCTTCCACCAATCCCCTCGCTTACTGTGAAGGGGGATTTTTGGGGGGAAACTTAAAGTTAAGCGATAAGATTAAGCCCATCCTGAAGGCGGCGACGGCAAGTTTCGGCATTACTGCCTTTAACGAACTGCAGGAGCTGTACAACGGGAAATCCCTGGTGGAAGACGGCCAGTTCGCCCTTGAGGTGTTGGAGCATATTAATAAGAAGATTAATGAGTTTAAGGAAGCAGACGGCAATCTCTATGCCATCTACGGTACCCCGGCGGAAAACCTGTGCGGTCTTCAGGTGAAGCAGTTCCGTGCGAAATACGGGATTGTGGAAGGGGTTTCGGACAGGGATTACGTGTCCAACAGTTTCCACTGCCATGTAACGGAGGACATTACGCCCATTGAAAAACAGGATTTGGAATACCGTTTTTGGGAACTTGCCAACGGCGGTAAGATACAGTATGTGAAATATCCCATCGATTATAATTTGGAGGCGATTAAGACATTGATACGCCGCGCCATGGACATGGGCTTTTATGAGGGCGTCAACCTGTCTCTGGCTTACTGTGACGACTGCGGGCATCAGGAGTTGGAAATGGATGTCTGCCCGAAGTGCGGCAGCCGGAACCTGACGAAAATTGAGCGCATGAACGGGTATCTGTCTTATTCCCGTGTTCATGGGGATACCAGACTAAACGATGCAAAAATGGCAGAAATTGCGGAAAGGAAAAGCATGTAAGGATGAGGTACCACAACATAACGAAGGATGATATGTTAAACGGCGACGGACTGAGGGTCGTTTTGTGGGTCGCCGGATGTTCCCATTGCTGCAGGGACTGCCATAACCCGATTACCTGGGACCCAAACGGCGGGCTTTTGTTTGACGCTGCCGCCAAAGAGGAAGTATTGGAACAGCTGGGGAAACCTTATATATCGGGAATTACGTTTTCCGGCGGCGACCCGTTGCATTCGGCAAACCGTTTGGATGTGCGCGGACTGATGGAGGAAATTAAAAGAGAATATCCGGATAAGACGATATGGCTGTATACGGGTGACATTTGGGAAAACCTGTACCGTGATTCCATGATGCAGCTCGTGGACGTGCTGGTGGACGGGGAATTCCAGACGGCGCGCAGGGACCCGAAGCTCCTTTGGAAAGGCAGCAGCAACCAAAGGGTCATTGACGTGCAGGCTACCCTGGAACAGAAGAATCCCCAAATACCGGTATTGTATTGTGGGGATTATAGGACAGGGGATGCGTAAACCTTAATTTGCCGAAACGAATCCGGAAAGTGAACGGAGTAAAAATCAATGGAAACAAAAAAAATCAAAATCAAATATTTTACCGATAAAATAGAAAAACTGACTTATATTGACGGAAAATCTGACTGGATTGATTTGCGGGCGGCGGAAAGCGTGGATATGAAAGCGGGGGAATTTAAACTGATTCCCCTGGGTGTGGCGATGGAGCTGCCGGAGGGGTATGAGGCACATGTGGTGCCGCGCAGCAGTACGTTTAAGAATTTCGGGATTATCCAGACGAACCATCAGGGAATCATCGATTCTTCTTACTGCGGGGATAATGACCAGTGGTTTATGCCTGCTTATGCCCTGCGGGATACGCATATCGATTCTAATGACAGAATCTGCCAGTTCCGCATCATGGAAAACCAACCGAAACTGGAATTTGATCAGGTGGAAACGCTGGGACATGAAGACCGGGGCGGGATTGGAAGCACGGGGAAACACTGACGGTAGGAGGACGGTCCATGAGCAACAAGCCATTGTTTATTCAGCCTATTTCTTGTAAAAAAAACGGCATATTGCCTTTGACCGGTAAGGATTGTGAAGTAGAGGTGCTATGACACTTGATACGCGAATAAAAAACTCCTCGTAAGACATAATAAGGATAACTTGTCTTATGGAAGGAGTTTTTTTATGGGAATCGGAACGGGATCAGAGACGGATACAAAGGGGACGAGAAGCGCCGGGGAAAATATCAGGCCGGGGAATATGTCGTCTTCCCTTGAGGAAAATATGGAATACCTGAACGGACAGCTTGGTGCCGGAATCAGTTTTGACGTGGTGTACCGAGTGATACAGGTGGGCGGCAGGAATGCCTGTATGTATTTTATTGACGGTTTTTGTAAAGATGAAATGATGCAGAAAATGCTCCAGTATTTTATCGGGCTAAAACCGGAGGATTTGCCGGAAAACGCCCATGAGATGTCGAAGAAAAATATTCCGCACGTAGAGGTGGACCTTCAGGCGGAATGGGAACAAATCATCTATTTTATTATGTCCGGCGTATTCGCCCTGTTTATTGACGGATATGACCAATGCCTTTTGATTGATTCCAGGACGTATCCGTCAAGGAGCGTGTCGGAGCCGGAAAAGGATAAGGCGCTGAGGGGGTCCAAGGACGGTTTCGTGGAAACCATCGTATTCAATACCGCATTAATCAGGCGGCGTATCCGCAGCACGGACCTTAGAATGGAAATGTTCCAGGCGGGAACGAGCTCCAAGACGGATATTGTGATTTGCTACATGGATTCCCGCGTGGACCATGATTTTTTGGATGAAATCAGGCAGAAAATACAGCATATCGAGGTGGATGCACTGACGATGAACCAGGAAAGCCTTGCGGAATGCCTGTTTGACCGGAAATGGTTTAACCCTTTCCCGAAATTTAAGTTTACGGAACGGCCGGATACGGCGGCGGCACAGGTTTTGGAAGGGGATGTAGTAATTTTGGTGGATAATTCGCCTTCTGCCATGATTACGCCGACCTCTATTTTTGACATCGTGGAGGAAGCGGATGATTATTATTTCCCGCCCATTACGGGGACTTATTTAAGGCTGTCGCGGTTTTTGATTTCCATACTGACTTATTTCGTGACGCCTGTATTTTTACTTCTTATGCAGAATCCCCACTGGATACCGGACAGTTTCCGGTTCATTGTGGTCAAAGATGTGACCAACATACCGCTGATATGGCAGTTTTTACTGTTGGAGCTTGCCATCGACGGCCTCAGGCTTGCGGCGGTCAATACGCCGAACATGTTAAGTACGCCGCTCAGTGTCATGGCAGCGCTTGTTTTGGGAGAATTTTCGGTGAACAGCGGGTGGTTTAATTCGGAAGTCATGCTGTATATGGCTTTCGTGGCAATTGCAAGTTATACCCAGCAGAACTATGAACTCAGTTATGCGATTAAATTCATGCGCATCATTAACCTGATTCTGACGGAGTTTTTCGGAGTATATGGATTTGCAGCGGCGGTGGCGCTGTTCGTGGCTGCAATTGTGTCCAACCGGACGGTGTCGGGAAGGAGTTATATATATCCGTTAATTCCGTTAAATGCGGGACAGCTTTGGAAGCGGTTAATCCGTTACAGGCTGCCGCATTCGGAGAAACAGTAGGGGCGGACGCACGGACAGGGGTTTTTTGCGGGGCGG
This sequence comes from uncultured Kineothrix sp., assembly GCA_910587275.1. Lineage (GTDB taxonomy): Bacteria > Bacillota > Clostridia > Lachnospirales > Lachnospiraceae > Kineothrix. The sequence goes on along the minus strand of CAJUMD010000053.1, from coordinate 6,385 downwards.
AGGCAGTGGGATTGCCTGTCCTGCAAAAAACTCCTTCACGCGCCGTGTAAATGGGTGACTTGTAATTTTGGGGAAAACATGGTAGAATCATAACTTAGTTGATATGTAATGTATTTGGGGAATGAGATTCGCATTGATGGAGGGCTTTTTTATGTCTGATTTTAAGATTATTACGAATACAACCGCGGATTTGCCAATGGAATATATTAAGGAGCACAATTTGGGGTTGATGGTATTTAATTATACGGTAAAGGGGGAGACTTACAGCAGGGGGCATGAGCTGGACTGGAAGGAGTTTTACGGTTTGATGCGGGACGGGAATATGCCTACCACTTCGCAGGTGAATCCGGAGGAATGCCGGATGTATTTTGAGGAATATTTAAGGGAGTGTAAACAGTTGCTGTATATCTGTTTTTCTTCGGGATTAAGCGGTACTTACGGCAATGCCTGCCTTGCCGCGGACATGGTGATGGAGGCCCATCCGGACTGTAAGGTGCGGGTCATCGACAGTAAATGCGCGTCCATGGGGGAAGGGCTTTTGGTGCATTATGCGCTGACGCAGCAAAAGGAGGGAAAGTCCATGGAGGAAACCGCTAAATGGGTGGAGGAGCATATTCCCCATTTGGTACATATTTTCACCGTGGATGACTTAAACCATCTCTACCGCGGCGGCAGGGTGAGCCGGACGGCGGCGGTTATCGGGACGGTAGTGGGGATTAAACCGATTCTCCATGTGGACGGGGAAGGGCATTTGGTTCCGCTCCAAAAGGTGCGGGGGCGAAAAAAATCCCTCCATGCCCTTGTGGATTACATGGAGGAAAAAATGGGAAGTTACAGAAAGGATAATGCCATTATTTTTATCAGCCATGGGGATGCCTCCGGAGATGCGGAAACGGTGCGGGATGAAATCAGGGAGCGCTTCGGTATGGAAAGTTTCCTGATGAACCATATCGGTCCCACCATCGGCGCGCATTCCGGTCCCGGAACGGTTGCCCTGTTCTTTTTGGGGGAATCGCGCTAGGGGCGCGTTTCAAACACGTTTTTGCGTACGGGCAGGAGAATGCATTTCCCCTGCCCGGTTCCATTGGACGGGAGCGGCGCCGGCATGCCGGTTTCGTCCGCCTACTCTTTGCACCTGTCAAATTCGGGATTAAAGGCATAGAAATTCTTGGAGTCTAAATGGTCCTGTACAATACGCAGACCTTCACCAAACCTCTGAAAGTGCACGATTTCCCTTGCCCGCAAAAAGCGGATGGGGTCGCAGACTTCCTGGTCATGGACCAGCCGGAGGATGTTGTCATAGGTGGAACGCGCTTTTTGTTCTGCTGCAACCGCCTAAAAACAACTTTCTGCCCATGTTTTCATTATTCATTTCACATTTCTCAATGCGCAAATACGCGTTAACAGGAAGCCGGAAAGACTAAGGGACAATTCCTAAAAATTCCAGTGGATTTCCACCGGCACGTCTCTGGAACCTGCAATGCGCCTGCCGACGTTTACGTATTCCACCATGGTTTCCACCGTTTCCCGGTCCAGGCATTCCAAACGGAATTGTTTGGTAACGGAATCCTCCTGCCCATGGTCTTCGGTGGCATTTTTCTGCAGTTTGGCAAGATGTTCCTGTGCCTGCGTATGGAGACGTAAGAAGTGTTCCTTTCCGGCAAGAAATTCCTTTGCCAGTTCCCCGGCTTCCCGTTCCGGCAGCAGACCGCGTGCACGGTCCATGTAGACGGCACGCAGACTCTCGGCATATTCTTCCTGCTTTTTTTGGTAAAGGGAAATCCGTTCCCGCAGCGAGTGCAATTCCTGCTGCATGGGAGCGGTGCTCCTTTGACCGCATGACAGGGAGATGTTTTTTTGTTCCGCTTTTAACAGGTCTTCGTCGAGATATTCCGTAAGCAGACGGTTCAGTTCTTCCCGCACCATGCGCTCCAGCCGCTCCACGGAAATAAATGCCCCTTCGCAGGAATCCTTTGCCACGTGGCGGTTGGGGCACTGCAGGTATCTTTTTTCCCCTTTTTTGGAAGAACGCAAGGTATATCCGCAGTTTGCACAGCGGGCTTTTCCGGCGAACAGTCCGGTCCTGCCCGATGCGAAAGGTTTTGTCCGTTCCGCGTTTTTTTGCCGGACCGCATCCCACAATTCCCGGCTGATGATCGGTTCGTGGGTGCCTTCCACGGTATACCATTCCGATTTGGGGCGGGGAACATTCTTTTTTGTCTTGTAAGAGGCGCTGCCGTATTTTCCCTGTACCATGTTGCCGATATAGATTTCATTTACAAGCATGGAGGATATGGCGGAATATTTCCAAAGGGTACTTTGTTTTGTTTCCGGCTGCCGGTAACGCATTCCTTTTTGGCGTTTGTATTCGGCGGGATTGGGAATGCCCCTGTCGTTTAAAATACGGGCGATGGCGGTTTTCCCGTATCCGCGGGAAAACAGGGTGAAGACTTCGCGGACAACCTGTGCGGCTTCTTCGTCAACGAGCAAATGTCCTTTCCGTTCCGGGTCCTTCCGGTAGCCGTAAAGGGCGAAGGAACCGATGTGGTACCCGTTCTGTCTACGGCTTGTCAATACGCTTTTAATGTTTTCCGACATGTCCTCCAGGTACCATTCGTTGATTAAGCCGTTAATCTGCCTGGACTTTTTATTTCCCCGGTTGTCGGTGTCCGCGTGGTCCACGACACTGATAAACCGGATTCCCCAAAGGGGGAATAATCCATGGATGTATTTTTCCACCAGTTCCAGTTCCCGCGTGAAGCGGGATTGGGTTTTGCACAGGATGATATCAAACCGGCGCGCCTTGGCATCAGCCAAAAGACGGTTAAATTCCGGCCTTTTCCGGTCTGCCCCGGTATAATCGTCGTCACTGTAAATGCGGTATATTTCCCATTCCTGCTGCATGGCATATTGTAACAGCATGGTTTTTTGGTTTTGGATGCTGATGCTGTCGTCGTTTTCCGTCCGTTTGTTCCGGTCTTCTTCGGACAGGCGGCAGTAAATGGCAGCTTTCATATGGTTTCCCCCTTCCCGTTTTTTACTGCGCTGTTGGCGCTTCCCGGCAGGCTGTTGCATTTTGCCCATTGTTTGGTGAACCGGGCAGCCGTGGTGGTTGTTGTTCCGTCTTTGAATATATTTTTACACAAATTTGTTGTCTTTGGAGGTATGTCTTTGTTCGGCAAGACAGACAGCTCCTTTTTCCTGGTTTCCCTTTAGTTTATGCCGGAAGGCAAGTACGATTTCCATCCCCAGTATTTCAGGTTGGACAGTTACTGCCAGCCATCATAATTTGTTGTCAGATATTGCCAAATAAAGCCGGCAGGGGGTAAAATAAGCGCAAAACCAAGTATTCCCGGCGTTAGGGGAGACAGGTTCATATGGCGGATGCATGGGACCGGTACGAAAGGAAGGCAGGCGGAATGAAGCTGAAAATAGGCATATGCGAAGACGAACCCCTGATTGCGGAAAAACTAAAAAGGATTATCAACGATTGTTTGTGCGAGAAGAAGCAGGAGGCGGAAATCCGTATTTATTTATCCGGTGAGGAGCTGTTAAAGGAGGCAGGGCAGTTGGATGCGGTTTTTCTCGACATATGGCTGGATGGGATGAACGGCTATGAAGCGGGACGCAGAATCCGCCTGGAAAATCCCGACTGCCGTATCCTGATGGAGACGGGAGAATGCGAACATTTTGCGGAAGCGTTTGAAATCGGCGCGCTGCGTTACATCCGGAAACCGTTTGAAAAGGAAAAGATTGCCGAAGCCTTGGAAAAAGTCATGGACAGTTTCCTTGGAATGCAGAAGATGGAACTGTATAAGGACAGAATCCGGTTTGAAATCGAGCAGAGGAAGATTAAATATGTCAGGGCTTATAACGGTTATACGGAATATTATGTGGGACAGGATGTGTTCCGCAGGGAACTTTCCTTAAACGAGGTGGAACCGGAACTGGACGGGCGGCTTTTCTACAAAATACACCGCCAGTATATTGTAAACATGGGAGAAATCCTCCGCAGGCCGAACGGAAGAATATACATAGACGGTGTGGAATTTCCGTTGGCACGGAGAAAAAGAAGCGATTTTGAAAGGGCGTATATTCATTATGTTTCAAGAAAATAAGAATGCATATGACAGGATTCTGCTGTACGGAACCGGAAATCCGGCAAAACTGGAAGCGATGCGCCGCCGGCTGGAAGGATTGGACGTGAAAGTCATAGGGCTTAGGGACGTGGCGGACAGTGATGCAGGTCTGCCTGTCATTACGGAGGACGGAAATACGCCGTTGGAAAATGCCAGGAAAAAGGCGTCGGCATATTATGAAGCGTTCAGGATTCCCGTATTTTCCTGTGATTCCGGTCTGTATTTGGACGGTCTTCCAAAGGAACTGCAGCCGGGCGTGCATGTAAGGACGGTAAACGGAAAATATTTAAGCGACGGGGAAATGCTTGCCTATTATTCCGGTCTTGCACAAAAATACGGGGATTTGACGGCAAGATACCAAAATGCCATTTGTTTTGTCAGGGACCGGGAACATGTTTATGAAGCCATGGAAAAATCCATGGAAAGCAAACCGTTTATTCTCACGTCAAAGCCGCATTCCTTCAGGAAAAAAGGCTTTCCGCTGGACAGCCTGTCCTTAGAGCCGGAAACGGGAAAATATTTTTATGATTTGGAAGACGGGGAATTGGATGAACTGGCGGTGGAATACGGTTTTTTGGAGTTTTTCAGGAAATACCTGTAACAAGGTTGTGTTTACGGGAATGCCCCATCTGCTGCCATGTCTTCCGTCAGGTCGGTGATGGCATCGCCCTTGGACTGGAAGAAGCAGGAGTTGAACGGAACACCGCCTGCGGACTGGGGCCAAAGCGCCAAAGTATGGTCCACATAATATTTGTCAAACCCGTAGGATTCGATTTCTTCCATGGACAGGTCTTTGGTCAACTGGTATACGATGGCGGAAATCATTTCCATGTGCGCCAGTTCTTCGGTACCTACCTTGTGCTCGGAAATGTTCCAAATTAAGCCTTATGCGGATAAGCCCGGTGCGGCACACCGAAGCCACACCATTGTCAGCTTCAATCATGTGTACTTTACTAAGTTGACTTTTTGAGAAAAATTGAATATACTATAGTAAAGTACACAATCGTTGAGAAATTTGCGTGTGGTTTAGTAGAGGTGAGACAATGCTTGATGAAAAATTGATAAACGCTGTCAGGAAGATTTTTTCCGAACACGATTATATAATGACTACAGCACAACTGGATTCTTATAGAATCTACTATGCTGATATTCAGCAGCTATTAAACGAGGGCTACATTGAAAAAATCAAACGGGGATATTATCATTGGGCGGAAACCTATGGCGAACAGGAAGTTAAAATTATCAACCGTCTTTTCCCCGATGCGGTGCTTTGTATGGAAACTGCCCTCTTTTACTATCAGTATAGCGACCGCAATCCTGCCGAGTGGAATATTACGATTGATAAAAACGTCTCCAGAAGCCGTACAAATATCGACTACCCCTTTGTAAAGGCATATCGGGTTGAGCCGGATTTAGTGCCTCTTGGTGAAACAAAAGGCAGTATCAATTTTGTTGATGTCCGTATCTACGACCGTGACCGTACCATTTGCGATGTACTGCGGAATATGAACAAAATGGACAAAGAGATTTTTAATAAGGCAATACAAGGGTATGTAAAAGACCAGAAAAAGAATATACCGAATCTGATGGAATATGCCAAAGTATTGCGTCTGCAAAAACGAGTAAAAGATTTAATTGGAGTGTGGTTGTGATGGCTGATGTAGCGGCATCTGTTTTGGCAAAACTTAAGAATAAGGCGAAGGCGGCTGGTATCAGCTATCAGCAGTGCCTGCAACTTTTTATGCAGGAGGAATTTTTGCGGAAGCTCTCAAAGTCAGGATATGAGGATACGCTTATTCTCAAGGGCGGATTGTTTATCTATACGCTTACCAATTTTGAAAGCCGGGCGACGATTGATGTAGATTTCTTGCTCCGTAGCGTCTCCAATTCGTTGCCAAGGATGTGGATATGCATAAGCGTTGGAAATTCTTTTTGAAAACCATAAAGGATGACACGCTTGAGTTTTCTGTTGTGATTGCGGAAATTCAGACTTTCCTGGAGCCTGTATTTGATACAATTGTGAATGAAGACGAGTGGCCAAAAAATTGGGAAAGCAATATAAACAGTTGGTCAAATCCGAGTGGAAGTATCAACCATGACAAAAGCAGTTAATGATGCAACGTTAAATAAAGTTAGCGACATATACCGGTATTTAATAGCATTAATTCCATCATCCTGCTTGAACAGATACGGACACTTGATAAACAACGCCTGCAAGAGTACATCGGTACTTTTGACAGGCGTTT
>CAJUMD010000052.1 GCA_910587275.1 uncultured Kineothrix sp. | reverse complement strand
GGGCGAAAAAGGTGGACTTTGCGGATACCCACTATGATTCAGCCATGGTGCTTTTGGTGCGTGATGCAGACGGCGCAGTGCAGAAGAAAGGTTTTTTGGCAGGTCTGGAGGACAGCTTTAAGAGCACTTTTGTGGTGGAGGGACGGTGGCGGTTGATTTTACAGGGACTGGGGATCACCATACTGATCTCTGTCTGTTCAGGAATTTGCGGTCTTAGTCTTGGGTTTGGGATATGTATGCTGCGGCGGATGAATTGCAGGCCCGTACAGTATCTTGGAGGGATTTTTGTCCGGGTGGTGCAGGGAATGCCTGTTGTGGTCCTCCTTATGATCCTGTATTATGGAATTTTCGGCTCGATGGATATTTCCGAGATCCTGGTTGCGGTCATTGGATTTTCCATTAACTTCGCGGCATACTCATCGGAGATGATGCGTACAGGCATAGAAACCGTGGATAAGGGACAGCATGAGGCAGCCCTTGCCATGGGCTATACCAAAAGGCAGACATTTTTTAAGGTTGTATTTCCCCAGGCAGCCGGAAATTTTATTCCTGTGCTGAAAGGCGAATTTATTTCCATGGTAAAAATGACTTCCGTGGCAGGGTATATCGCCGTACAGGATCTGACCAAGGTGTCTGATATTATCCGTTCACGTACCATGGAGGCTTTTTTTCCGCTGATCGTAACGGCGGTAATCTATTTTGCCGTTGCCAATGTGATGACGACAGTCCTTTCCTTTGCAGAAAGGGAAGTTTTGCCGAAACGAAATAAACGGAGCGTAAAGGGGGTGTCCATGTGATGACAGAGAAACAGGAAGACCGGAGCATTATTTCCATCAGGCATCTGCGCAAGGAATATCCCAATGTAACTCCTTTGCGGGATGTGAGCGTGGAGATTAAAAAGGGAGAAGTGATTTCCATTATCGGTCCATCAGGCACCGGAAAATCAACCCTGCTGCGCTGTATCAACCTTCTGGAGACGCCCACAGGAGGCGAAATTGTGGTGGACGGCGTGATGACCACGGATAAGAAATGCAAGGTGAATCTGGTGCGGCGGAAGATGGGTATGGTATTCCAGTCCTTTAACCTGTTTGCCCACAAGACCATTATTGAAAATATCATGATGGGTCAGGTGGATCTCCTTGGCAGGAGCCGACAGGAATCTTATGACAGGGGAATGGAACTTTTGCGCACCATAGGACTTGGGGATAAAGCCCTTGCCTACCCGGATGAGCTCTCCGGGGGACAGAAGCAGCGTGCGGCGATTGCCCGGACGGTTGCCATGGAGCCGGAGATCATTCTCTTTGACGAGCCCACCTCGGCTTTAGACCCGACTATGGTGGGCGAAGTGCTTTCCGTTATCCGCAGGCTGGCAGGGCAGGGGATGACCATGATGATCGTGACTCATGAAATGAAGGTTGCCCGGGATGTGTCCACGAGGATCTTTTATATGGATCAGGGAGAGATTTATGAGGACGGAACGCCGGAGCAGATCTTTGAGCACCCCAAAAGGGAGAGGACCCGGATTTTTATCCGGCAGCTTAAGGTGCTCCATGTGGAAAAGATTTCACGCGATTTTGACTTCCCGGCTTTTATGACACAGCTTGAGGAGTTCGGGCGCCGGCAGCAGCTTCCCCAGAGACAGATTTACGCCATGCAGCTTACGGCGGAGGAAGTGCTGATGCAAAAGCTCCTGCCGGCAGCCGGGGAAGCGGGCGGTATGGACATTTCCCTGGATGTGGAATACAGTGAGCGGGAGAATCTGGCACAGATGCGTTTTTCCTACGGAGGCGCTGCTTGTCATCCCTTTGGCACGAAAGAAGATCTGTCCGGCAGAATGATAAAAGGGATGTCCAAAGAGATAGAACATGTATTCGCAGATGGATGTAACCATTTGACCATCAGCATATAAAAAGGATAATAATGGAAAAACGGACACTTGTCCGGCTTAAAATGCTGGTCTTGACATGCCGGATGCAGGAGAGCTCAGAGAGGGGGACAGAAGCTGATGCGTTCATCTTTTAGGAGTCTGAAATGACAAAATTTACTCTGACAAATCACAATATAGCCATGGCATGTCGTGAAATGGAGATCTTCCTTGGGCGCTCCTGTGGGGAAAAGAGGGACGTTGAAATTCCGGCACAGGCTATTGCGATTGCCGTGGCAATTAATGTGATACTGGATTTTTTTGCCATCGCAGTGGATCTGTTCTGCTTAGAGGCGGAGCTGACAGAACTGGCGGGAGAGCTTAAGATGCTGGACGTGGATAAACTTCGGAAAACCAGGATGGACAGTGCCTGATGCTGGAAACGTGTGCGGAACCATTCTGTTGGCTCCGAGGTTTTGCAGATCCACTCGCCCACAATTTGTTTAATTTCTAATTGATAGTCCATAGTATACGATTTCCTCCTCTGAAATATTTGTTATATCTTGTACTGCATATCTAATTGTGTTATGATTTAGGAAACAAAGCGTTGCCGGACGTTTAAGTCGTTTCGGGGACGTTTCAAAGCATTGAAAACACTGTATTTTTGATGCTTTTTTTATTTCAAAAGCTGCCAGTGGTGCCGGATAAAGTAAAGTTGCCAGGGGGAAAAAATGCAGACAATTATGATTATAGAAGACGATTCCGTCATCTGTGAAGAATTAACGTTTTTGCTAAAAAACGAGGGATATCATCCCATACCGGTCAGGGATTTTACGGATATCCCAAAACAGGTGGCAGCCGGCAGCCCGGATTTGATTTTGTTGGATATCGTCCTGCCGGGAAAGGATGGTTTTTCCCTGTGCAGGGAAATCAGGAAATCCGTCCATGCACCGGTTATTTTCATTACCGGCCGCGATTCGGGTTTGGATGAAATCCGGGCGTTCAGTTTAGGTGGTGACGATTATATTACGAAACCGTATAACATTCCTGTGATGATGGCGCGCATTAAGGCCGTCCTGCGCAGGGGCAGCGGCATAACGGAGACGGATGCCATGGAAGCCTGCGGACTGGTTCTGAATCTGGCGAAGGGTACCGTATCGTCAGAAACGGGGACGGCGGTACTGTCCCGTAATGAATTGCAGATTTTGGCGTGCCTGATGGAACATGCGGGGGAAATTGTTGCCCGCGCCGATTTGGTGGAAATGCTTTGGGAAAATAAAATTTATATCGACGATAATACGCTCAGTGTCAATATGACAAGGCTTCGGGGAAAATTGGAAGGAATCGGTAAAGGCGGGCTGGTTAAGACCCGCAGGGGAATGGGGTATCAGTTATGACAGTAATGGAATTTTTAGAGGACCGCTTGGGAAATATCGTTTTTCAGGCGGTTTTTATAATTGCGGCATCCGTGTTTCTTTTGGTAACGGGTACGGAAGCGGGAATTCTTCTGCTTTTGTTCGTGATATGGTTTTTGTTTTTTGTGGGAATACAGACTGCGGCTTTTTTCCGATACCGCTCCCGCCTGCGGGAACTTCAAAATATTATGGACGGTTTGGACGAAAAATATTTATTTGCAGAGTGTGTCCCAAAAGCAGGAAATGTTTATGAAACGAAACTGTTTGATTTATCCCGAAGGGCCGGAAAAGCGATGATAGGAGCCGTTTCCGATGCCAGGGCGGCACAGCGGGAATACAGGGAATATGTGGAAAGCTGGATTCATGAAATCAAAACGCCCATCACGGCAGCAGGGTTAATCTGCCGTAATGCCAATCCTGAAGTGCGCTGGAAACTTTCACGGGAGCTGGCGCAGGTGGAAGCCCATGTGGAAAGGGCGTTATTTTACGCGCGTGCAGAAAGCCCTGAAAAGGATTTTTTCATCCGTCAGACGCACCTTGCAGATCTTGTGGATGAGGCCATCCTGCAGTACCGGATGCTGCTTATGCAGAGCGGCATCCGCATTGAAACAGGGAATATGGAACAGACCGTTTATACCGACGGAAAATGGGTTATTTTTATTATAGGGCAGTTATTGCAGAATGCGGCGCGTTACCGGGGTGATGATGCCCTGGTTACATTGTCGGCAGGACGGTGTGGAAAGCAGGTATGGCTGACGGTATGCGACAACGGAATCGGTATTCCTGCCCATGAAATATCCCGCGTGTGGGAACGGGGCTTTACGGGAAGCAACGGACGTTCCAGGGGCGGTTCCACGGGAATGGGGCTGTATCTTTGCCGCAGACTGGCGGATTGTCTGGAAATCGGTACGGAAATTACTTCGGAAATCGGTCGGGGAACGAAAGTAACTTTGATTTTCCCGGCAAAAACAGGTCTTAAGGATAGGAATAATATTACGAATGCAGTAAATACGGCAAACCTTACAAATCCGTAAGGAAAATCCATATCACTTCGATACAACCGGTTCCGTTATAGATGTATCATAACATCAGACATTTTCAAATATGCGTTAGGAGGAATCGGTATGCTGCAAGTGAAAAATATTGAGAAATATTATGGGAACAAAAATAATGTTACCAAAGCGTTGGACCGGATAAGTTTTGACGTGGCGGATGCGGAATTTACCGCCATTATGGGAGCATCGGGAAGCGGAAAGACGACGCTGTTAAACTGTATTTCCACTATCGATACTGTAAGCGCGGGGGATATCCTGCTGGACGGAGAAAACATTGCGGAGCTTCCTGCCGCCAAACTGGCACAGTTCCGCCGTGAAAAGCTCGGTTTTGTGTTTCAGGATTTTAATCTGCTGGATACGCTGACCATTGAGGAAAATATCGGTCTTGCGCTGTTCATCAACCATAGGAATGCGGATGAGGTGAAGAATCAGGTTGGGCGGATTGCCCAAAAGTTGGAAATTGACGGTGTTTTGGATAAGTTTCCCTATCAGGTTTCCGGCGGGCAGAAGCAGCGGGCCGCCTGTGCCCGTGCCATTGTGGCGGGACAGTCGTTAGTGCTGGCGGATGAACCGACGGGAGCGCTGGATTCCAAAGCGTCCAAAAATCTGTTGGAAATCCTGACAAAGATGAACCGGGACATGGGAGCCACCATACTTATGGTGACCCATGACGCTTACAGCGCCAGTTATGCCGGCAGAATCCTGTTCTTGAAAGACGGGCGCATTTTTAACGAACTGCTGCGCGGAGAGCGGACACGGTCCGTTTTCTACCATGAGATCCTGGATGTGCTTGCTTTGTTGGGAGGTGATGTCAGTGACGTTATTTAAATTGTCGTTTCGCAATGCCTGCCGTCAGGCGGGGGACTATCTCGTTTATTTTGTTACGGTGGTTATGGTTACGGCTTTGATGTATGCATTTAACGGGCTTATTTTTTCCGAAGAATTTCAAACGCTTTCCCAGATGTTAAGATCAATGCCTGCAATCATTGTCTTCGCAAGCATTGTGGTGGTAGGTATTATGAGCTGGCTGGTTTCCTATACCACAAAATTTATCCTGACCAGGCGAAGCAGGGAACTTGGTACTTATATCCTGGTCGGTTTGGAAAACCGGCAGGTGGCGCGGTTATTTTTCCTGGAAAATCTTGCGGTGGGCGGTTTTGCTTTTGTGCTTGGAATCCTGTCCGGGAATATCCTGTTCCAGATTTTGCGTGCCGTCATACTGGCGTTGTTTGACATTCCTTATCATTTTATATTTTCGTTTTCCCTGCGGGCAGTGGGGCTGACGCTGCTGTATTTCATGCCGGTTTATTTATTTGCCCAGTTAAAAGGGCGCAAGCGTATCCGGTCCATGAAAATTTATGACTTGATATATTTTGAGCGGCAGAATGAGAATGCGGTCATCGGGAAAAGCAGCAGGCGCAAAGGTGTATTTGCGGTTTCCGTTGTTTTAGGGGTGGCGGGAACCGTTTTGCTTTTGGTGGGAGGGCTTTTGTTTGGTATTGTTGGCTCGGCGTGTATTATTGTATTTCTTTACGGTTTTTTTGCCAGTTTTTCCTCCGCCATTCCAGCCTGGTTTGAAAAGCATGGGGAGAGGAAGTACCGTGGACAGAATCTGCTGGTGTTCCGTACCCTGTCCGCCAAGATTGCCGAGATGGGAGTGGTTATGGCGACCATTGCCCTGCTTTTTACCGCAACCCTGATTTTGGAAGGAAGCGGGTTGACCATCCAAAAACTGTTTCAAAACCGGATAGCATTTTTAGCCTGTTTTGATGTCATTATCAGTGCCGGGAATCCGGAAGCGGAAGAATTTACGGACAGTGTGGCTTATGTGAAGGACAGCATTCCGGTAACGGATTCCAGACAGTATCAGGTATATCGGGGAGAAACTTCAGAAATAACGGATTACCTGGAAAACCATACGGAATATTACCGGTATTATGAGAAAGATATCCTGATGCGTGCCAGCGACTATACGGCGCTCCGGGAAATGCTCGGTTATCCGGCGGCAGAACCCGGACAGGGACAGTATATCATTCACTGCCAGCCTTATTTGGCAGGGCTTTTGGAGGATTGGGCAAAGCCTGTCAGGTCAGGCGGATATACGTTGGTTCCGGCAGGTGTCCATACGGAAACGTTCGCCCAATATCTGTGGGACGTAAACGGGCAGGGATTTCTTTTGGTCGTGCCGGATGAAGCGCTGCAGTTTGGTACTGTCAGCCATACAATGTATGTTGCGGAAACGGCGGAGCCGGTAAAAGAAGAACAATATAATTTTTTAGAGGAAATAATGGAATGGTCCATGGATTCGGAGTTGTTTCTGTTTGTAAAATCCGAAAAGGAGGCGGAAGCGGCATCCATGATGGCAATATCGGTTTTTCCTCTGTATTATCTTGCCCTGGTACTTACCATGACGGCAGCCACCATCCTTACCATACGCCAGCTTAGCGAGAAAAACCGTTACAGGCAGCAGTTTGCCCTGTTACGTAAACTTGGTATGGAACGGCGGGAAATAGTGCAGGCGTTGAAAACACAGTTTCTTATCTACTATGCCATGCCGGTGGTACCGTCTGCGTTGATTGGAGTATCTTTTATACTGAATTTTGGCAGCGGGGCGGAACCCGGTGTTTTGGTGGGGACCAGCCATCCGCTTGTGATTGCGGGGATTACTTTGGGTGTGTTTTTTATGGTTTATGTAGTTTATATCTTGCTTTCTTACGGAAGTTTGAAGCGTGAGGTGATGGATTAGGAGGTTACGCCATATAAAATATTCAAATTTAAGTCTATACATTTTTCCGGGAAAATACTAAAATTTTTATGAAGCTGAAATTGGCTGGTAAGCATTCTAAAAGGCGGAAGGTTGCAGAAAGGGAAAAAGGATGGAAGATGTTTTAAAGCTCTTTGGGGAAGAAACGGCAGTATGGTTTAAGGAGGCGCTTGGGGAACCGACGCAGGTGCAGAGGGAGGCTTGGCCGGCTATTGCGGCGGGCGGGCATGTGTTGGTGTCAGCCCCTACGGGAACCGGGAAAACACTTTCCGCTTTTTTAGTGTTTCTTGACCGAATGGCAAAAGAGGAAAGAGAAGGGACCTTAAAGGAGAAATTGCAATTGATTTATGTTTCTCCTTTAAAATCTTTGGCAGGGGATATCCGGGAAAATTTAAAACGTCCTTTGGATGGTATAAAAGGGAATATCACGGTGGCAATCCGCACGGGTGATACGCTTCCGAGGGAGCGGCAGAGGATGGTGAAGCATCCGCCCCATATCCTGATTACCACGCCGGAGTCGTTATATCTGATGCTTACGTCCAAAACGGGTCAGAATGTGCTTGCCACTGCAAAAACGGTGATATTGGATGAACTTCATGCCTTAATCGATACGAAAAGGGGCGCGCATCTGATGCTTTCGCTGGCGCGTCTGGATATCCTGTGCGGATGCCCGTTACAGCGCATCGGTCTGTCGGCTACCATTGAGCCTTTGGAAACGGCGGCGGAATATCTCGCGCCGGAAAAAGTAAGCATTGCAGCCCCTTCCATGGTAAAACAGGTCAGGCTGGAGGTGCTTGGTCCTTATGCAGACCTTACAAAAGGGAGGAGGAAAGATCCGATTTGGGAGGAGCTTGGGGCGTTGGTGTACCGGTACTGCCAGGGCAGCCGCAGCGTGATTGCCTTTGTGGAGGGCAGGAGATATGCGGAGAAATTGGCATATTACGTGAATTTGCTGGGAGGGGAAGGTTTTGCACGGGTACACCATGGGAGTCTTTCCAAGGAGCAGCGGACGGAAACGGAGCTTGCACTCCGGGATGGACGGCTGAGGCTTTTGTGCGCCACATCTTCCATGGAACTAGGCATTGATGTGGGCGAAATCGACCAGGTATTGCAGGTTGGCTGTCCGCGTACCGTCTCCGGTACGATGCAGAGACTTGGGCGGGCAGGGCATAATCCGGGCAGGGTCAGCGTTATGTACCTTTTTCCAAGGACGGCGGCGGAATGCATATCCTGCGGTATGACGGCGGAGCTTGCAAGGGAAGGCGGTATCGAGCAGGTCAATCCGCCTTCGGAATGTCTGGATGTGCTTGCCCAGCATTTGGTTTCCATGGCGGCATTTAAAAGCTACGGGCTGGATGAGGTGATGGAGATTCTTCCAAGGGCATGGCCGTTCCGTCATGTCACCGAAGAAGACGTGAAATCCGTGCTCGGTATGCTGGCAGGGGATTATGAGCACGGGCGGGATATTCCTGCCCGTCCAAGGGTTTTGTATGACAGGATACACGGAAAAGTGGAAGGGGACGGTTACAGCAGGATGCTGGCAGTTTCGGCGGGCGGTACCATTCCCGATAAAGGGCTGTATGCCGTGAAAACGGAAGAAGGGGTGAAATTGGGGGAAGTGGACGAGGAATTTGTCTATGAGTCCCAAAAAGGAGACCGTTTCATTCTCGGCTCTTTCGCATGGAAGGTTTTGCATATCAGCAGGGATACCGTGACCGTAACACAGGCTCCCGTGGAAGGGGCAAGGCTGCCTTTTTGGAAAGGGGAAATCAAAGGTAGGAACAAACGGACGGGGGAAGCGTTTGGGCGCATGTTCCGTTCTCTTTCGGATGCATATGGGGACGGAAGGCTTTTGGATGCCCTGCAGGGACTTGGATTGGACGTGACGGCGGCCGGGTTGGCTTCCGGTTATTTGGAGCGGCAAATAAAAGCCGTGGGAGGGCTTCCGGATGACAGGACAATCATTGTGGAACATTTCAGGGATTCTTCCGGGAACAGCCAATTAATGTTCCATTCCGTATTCGGAAGAAGGATTCATACGCCTTTGGCGCTTCTTGCGGTGAAGACGGCAACGGAACGGACCGGGTCGGAAGTCGGGAGCGTGGACGAGGAAGACGGATTTTTACTGTATTCTTATGGGGATGGCGTACTGCCGGAAGGAATTTTGCAGCAGATTAATCCTGACACGTGTGTCAGACAGTTGGAAATCCTTTTGCCCGTTACCCCGGTATTTAACATGGCATTCCGATATAACAGCGGCCGTGCACTGATGATGGGTGTGCGCAGGAACGGGCGGCAGCCCCTTTGGATGAAGCGGCTGCGGAGTGCGGAGATGCTGGAACAGGTGGTGAGGGAGAAAGAACATCCCCTGATCCGCGAAACCAGGCGGGAATGTATGCAGGAATTATGGGATGTGGAAGGGGTAAGGGAATTATTATGTGATATCCGTTCGGGTATGGTGAAAGTGAGGGAAGTGTATACCGAGATACCTTCTCCCATGTCTCTTCCGTTCCAATGGGGACAGGAAGCATCGGTAATGTACGATTATTTCCCGACACCGCGGGATATCCACAGGGCAGTGGAGGAAGCATTAAAAGCGGAGGAAAAACAGGCATTGAAGCCGGGGCGGGGGGAACTGGCGCAGGTACAGGAACGCGACCGGCTGCCGTCGGACGAAAAGCAGCTCCATTCCCTTCTGATGACGGAAGGGGATTTGGCGGCGGGGGAGCTGGAAATTCCGGCCAAGTGGCTGGATTGCCTGGCAAAAGACGGCAGGGTGCTGTATTTGGAGCAGGGCTTATGGATTGCGGCGGAACAGGAAGAAGAATATGCGGCTGCGTTTCAGAATGATTGGAAAGACAGGGAAGAACGGCTCCGTATCATCAGGCGGATGCTGCGTTACAGGGGAGCGGCGGATGCAGGGGAGACGGCAGAACGGTACGGATTATCTGTTTCCGATGCAAAACAGGCATTGGAAGAACTGTGCCGGAGGGAGGAAGCGGTAGAGCAGGACGGGAGATATTACCATGCGCAGTTATACCGCCGTGCCCGGATAAGGACGGTGAAAAACCGCAGAGAGGCGGTGCGGACCTGCCCTGCCGGGGCATATGCAGCGCTGCTGCTGTCCCGGATGGAATCCGGCGCCCCTGCCGGGGAATGTGTGGAAAATATTTTGAAACAGTATGTTGGCGCTTCTTTCCCGGCTTCTTTTTGGGAAGGAATCCTTCTTTCCGGCAGGGTGGGGAATTACCGGGAAGCGCTGTTGGATACATTCCTTGCCAAAGGGGAACTGTTTTGGCATATGGAGGAAAAAGGTGCGGTCCGTTTCGACCGTCAGGAAGATATTGACTGGGATGCCGGACTTGACGGCAGGATGGAGGGGCTGACCGGAAACGAACAAATTATATACGGGACACTGTTAAAGCGCGGCGCCAGTTTCCTCCAGTCCATGAACGGGCTTTTGGAAGGGGAATCCCCTTACGATACGTTAATGGCGCTGCTGGAAAAAGGGCTGGTATGTGCGGACAGTTTTGTTCCGGTACGCCAATGGATGAATAAGGATAAAACAAAAAAAGCGACGGCGAGACAGCGCGTAAATACCAAAGTTAAGGCGTTAAATGCCGGAAGATGGGATGTAGTAAGACCCTTAAAGGAACTGCCCGCGGAAGAAAGGCTGGAAAAATGTTTTGACCGCTTTCTTATTTTGGGCAGGGAGACGGCGGCTGCCTGCGGACTTTCCTGGCAGGATGCGCTGTCAGTGCTGCGTATATGGGAATATACCGGACAGGCGAGAAGGGGATATTTCGTGGATGGAATGTCCGGGATGCAGTTTATCCGGCAGAAAGATTATGCGGCAGTGGTACGGATGCTGCAAAGACCGGAGGAAACAATGGTTTGGGTCAATGCGGCAGACCCCGTCCAATGCTGGGGTAAGATACTGCCCCATATGGAAGGACGGAATTTCATGAATATAGCGGGAAATGCCGTGGCATGTTTTGGAGGCATTCCCGTGGCAGTCATGGAGCGGCAGGGAAAAACGCTGCGCATTTTTGACGAAGACCGGAAAGAAGAATGCCTGAAACTCTTTGCGGAGGAATACAGAAGGGGAAAATTATTTCCCGCATTAAAGCGCATCGTGGTAAAAGAATATCCCGGCACGGCGGAAGCTGCTTTGGTAAATGCAGGATTTCAGCGTGAAATGCAGGATTATGCCTTATATAAATGATATGATATCCACTGACGGAGGGATTCTTCCGTATTTATGTCAGACAGCAAGCCTTGTACATTTCCCCATAATCAGCTATACTATAACTGTATTATTTTACTGGTACGCATATATTTTACTTGCAGATTGGGAAAGGTACGGGTGTATGGTATGGAGAGACAGATTGTCGTGACGATAGGAAGATGCTTTGGCAGTAACGGGCGCAGGATTGGGGAGAAGCTGGCGCAGGATTTGGGAATACATTTTTATGACAGGAATTTAATTGAAAGGGCTTCAAAGGAGAGCGGTATCGATTGGAAAACCATGGGGCAGGCAGATGAAAAGCTGATTGGCAGGGTCTTAAAATTTGCGCCTGGCTTTGACTTTATACAGGATAACCCGAATGAGAAAATATATCGTGCACAGGCGGAAACAATACGTAAAATCGTTAAGAGCGGGGAATCCTGCGTAATCGTGGGGCGTGGGGCGGATTATGTACTGCGGAACCGGCCGGAAGTGTTGAAAGTATATATCTATGCGCCGTACAGCCTCCGTGTGGAAACCGTCATGGAGCGTTATCATTTTTCCAAAGAAGAAGCGGAAAAAGTGGTCCGGTACATGGATAAAACGAGGAAGAATTATTATGAATATTTTACGGATAATAATTGGGACCAGAAAGAGGGGAAAGATTTGTTGATAGACAGCAGCGAGTTTGGCGTGGACGGGACGGCAGGTCTGCTGAAAGCGGCAGTAGAGTGTAAAATGAAGAAAGACTGGGATGATTTATAAATATCGGAAAGAATAGGTAGTTTGGATGGATTATGTAGTATTTGACCTGGAATGGAATCAGGGAAATACCGGAAAAGAGGGCGAGGCGAAAGGAATCCCCTTTGAAATCATAGAAATCGGCGCAGTGAAATTAAATGCGGATTTTGAGATGACGGGACAGTTTAACCGTTTGGTGAAACCGCAGATTTACCATGAGTTAAATTATGTTACCAGGGACCTGATTCATTTGAACATGGAAGAATTGGAGAACGGGCAGTATTTTCCTGAAGTGGTAAAGGAATTTCTGGAATGGTGCGGAGAGGAATACATGTTCTGCACATGGGGTCCCATGGATTTGTCGGAACTTCAGAAAAACATGAAGTTTTACGGGATGGAACCTTTGGAAAACGGACCGATGAAATACTATGATGTGCAGAAGCTGTTCAGCATCGGGTTCGAGGACAGGAAGTCCCGGAGGACCTTGGAGTATGCCATTGATTTCCTGGAACTGGAGAAAGATATTCCGTTTCACAGGGCGTTCAGCGATGCGTATTATACGGCAAAGGTCATGGCGGAACTGGACGCATCCGTGTTCGGCAATTATTCCTTTGACGTGTTTGTCACACCAAAATCGCGCAAAGAGGAAATCAAGGTTATATTTGATAATTATGCAAAGTATATTTCCAGGGAGTTTGAAAGTAAGTCCGATGCCCTTGCCGACAGGGAGGCGATGAGCATCCGGTGTTATCTGTGCAGACGCAACATAAAGCGTAAAATGAAATGGACCACACCCAACGGGAAACATTATTACGGTGTGGGATATTGTGCCGAACACGGGTATGTGAAGGCAAAAGTCCGGGTAAGAAAATCGGAAAACGATAAAGTATATATTGTCAAAACGACAAAGTTTATATCGGAAGAAGACGCGGAACTGATTATGGAAAAGCGCATGAAACAGAAACATGTATAGAAAAACGTAATATATAAGAAAACAGAAAAGCCGTCAATCGTGAAACCGGTATCCATGCGGACACATTGGCGGCTTTAAGATTTTTGTAAGAAACAGGCTCACATGGCTGTAAGAAATATCCGGTAGGATGGGAACATGCAAAAAGCAGGGAAATGCGTTCCGTGCAAAAGAGCGGGGAAAGAAAGAAGGAATCGGTATGAAAGAACGGATACTTGTGGTGGATGACGACAGGGAAATCGTAAAAGCAATAGCGCTGTTGCTGGAAAAAGAGGAATACGAAGTCCTGAAAGCCTATGACGGGATGCAGGCATTGGAAACCATAGCGGAAAAACAGGTGCAGCTTATCCTTATCGATGTCATGATGCCGAAACTGGACGGTCTGTCTGCGGTATTAAAAATCAGGGAGAAGAAAAACATACCGATTATCGTGCTGAGCGCCAAAAGCGAGGATACGGATAAGGTGCTGGGACTGTCCATGGGAGCGGATGATTACGTAACGAAACCCTATCATCCGGCAGAATTGGTGGCCCGGGTGAAAAGCCAGATTCGCAGGTATACCAGCCTTGGGGATATCAACGCTCCGTCTTCCACCGGAAGCATCGTCAACGGCAGGTTGGAATTTTCCAGGGAGGAAATGGTTCTGTATGCGGACGGGGAACCGGTGAAGCTGACGGCAACGGAAACGAAAATCGTGGATCTGCTGATGTGCAATTTGGGCAGGGTATTCCCTGCGGAGGAAATCTACCGACGCGTATGGAATGAGGAAGCCTATGCGACGGAAAATACAGTCATGGTTCATATCAGGAGGATACGGGAGAAAATCGAGTGGAATCCGAGGGAACCGGAATATTTAAAGGTGGTGTGGGGCATTGGATACAAAATGGAAAAAAAGTAAAATGGTAATCGGAGTAGTTACGTGGTTTGCGGGAATGGTTCTGTTTGCAATCAATATGTTCGGATTGCTGCTGGAAATGGTTCATCAGGAACATTTCGCGGAATATGCAGGAAGGATACTTCATGGGGATTATGAGGATACGGAGGAATTTTCCGACTTCGTACGGTACCGGATGAGCGATTTTCTTGCCATGTCCGTGGCAGATGACATGGAAGATACGGAGAAAAAAAGGGAAGCCATGGAGAAGGAGGAAACGTACGGAGCCGGAAGCGGGCCGGAAGATTTTTACGGGGAAGAAGACTGGGATTTTTCGGATTGGGAAGATGAAGACTGGGGCCTGGGCGATTTGGAAGTGACAGAGGAAAACGCTGCGGATAATGAATTTCTGGACCATTTTTATAATGAACCCGAAACCGGCTATGATGGAGGTACGAAATACCAATATTACGATTTTTATGCCGATTATGGAATGGAAAGGTATGATGTGGTATATGACGGGAGATGGAACATTGATAAAAAGGAGGCCGGGGAAATCCATGAGCGGCTCCGGTTTGATACAAATGTCCTCTACCGGGTCGAGCGAAACGGGGAAGTGTTGTATACCAACAGTGAAAATCTGGGGCAGGGAGACCGTTCCGGTATTGCGGATACGGTAAATGTGGATGAAAATCTCGTTTTTGTAATGCCGGAAGGATATAATTATCTGCTTTACTATGACGGTACTTCTTTAAAAGCATGGAAAGACGGAAAGGAAACCGCACTGTGGAATGCGGAATATGAGCCGGGCTGCGGCTGGTATATTCCGGGGTACGGAAATATACCGCAGGATGAACTGTATGAGGGTTCCAAAGTCTGCATGGCAGTGGCAAAAACGCCGGTAAGTATCGTAAAAAGGGATTTTGACGGGAGCGGGAAAACTTTTTACAGTAACCAGCTCCGGCGTATTGACTTGCAGAGCAAAGACAGGGCGGCAGTTTACCGGAATTGGATATACAGTCTGACGGTATCGCTCATTTGCATTGCGGCAGGATTGTTCCTGCGTAGTTACCGGAAGCAAGCCTGTGAAAAGCTGGCAAAAGTGACGGGGAAGATTTGGTTTGAAATCAAACTTCTGCCGGTATTGGCAATCCTCTTTTTCTTTGGCAGCGGGATATTATGGTTTTTTTATCAAATAAGGAACGAGTGGTACGGGTGGGATTATGCATATGAACTGTTCGGCGCCATGAGGGATATTTATCTTGGCGGAACAATGGGTAATGTAAAACTGGCGGTATTGTTTGCGGCGTTCTTTTTCTGCTGCGGTATCCTGTGGCTGTTTTTCGTCAACGAGATGCGTTACTGGATAAAACCGTGGGAGAACAGTCTGACGGGGAAAATCACAGGTTTATTCCGTACTTCGATGTTAAAGCTGCCAATCAGTAAACGGATGGTGTGGTATGGGGTATGGGTGTTTCTTTTGGGTATTATGGCGGGACTGTTTTGGGTTACGGTATTTCTTTTCCGCCGGTGGGGCGTCCAAATGCTGTTTGTCTCCTTTGTCCTGTTGGCGGCGGTTTTGTTCTTCCAGTATTTGTATGTCAGGAATATGCGCAGGATGGCGGCAGACATGGATTGTATTGTGGGGCAGATAGAAGCCGTACACGGCGGGAACCTGCGGGAAGACATGGAACTGTCCGAAAGTTCCGGTTTATCGGAAGCCATGGAAAAATTAAAGGATATCAGGAATGGAATGAACCAGGCAATTGAGGAACGGATGAAAAGCGAACGCATGAAAGTGGAATTGATTGCTAATGTTTCCCATGATATTAAGACGCCTTTGACATCCATTATCAGTTATGTGGAGCTGTTACGGCTGGAAGACGGACTGCCGGAGCATGTGAAGGAATATGTCGCTGTTTTGGGGCAGAAATCCCAACGGCTGAAAACCATGGTACAGGACGTGTTTGAGGTGAGCAAAGCGGCATCAGGGGAACTGCCGGTGCATATGGAGGAATTGGATTTGTGCAAATTAATCCGTCAGACGATGGCGGATATGCAGGAAGAAATCGCATCCAGTCCCGTAAGCATAAAGTGTGAGATGCCGGAGGACGCCGTAACGGTTCGTGCGGACGGCGACAGGCTGTACCGTGTATTCCAGAACCTGATACAGAATGCCCTGAAATATTCGCTGGAGGGTTCCAGGATATATATCCGCCTGCGGGTGGAGGAGCACCGGGCGGTGACGGACTTAAAGAATACTTCCAGGGAGGAACTGCCGACCGACCGGGATTTTACCGAACGTTTTATCCGCGGCGACAAAAGCCGGACGGATGGGGGCAGCGGTTTGGGACTGTCCATTGCCCAAAGTTTTACGGAAGCCTGCGGAGGCAGTTTCCGTGTGGAGACGATTGCGGATTTGTTTGTGGTTACGGTTATATTTGATATGGTTTTCTGAAAACAGGTTTCCCCCTGCCGGTATTTATGGTATACGGCAGGGGGATTTTGGGTTTGTAATTGGTTTTATATATACAACATTTCTTTTCTTCTTTATCTATATCCGGGAACGCCGGAAGATAGGGGTTCTGTCCGATATACTGACGCCGATTTTGGAGAAAGTATCTGCCTGCCGTGGAGGAAGGCAGGCAGGAAATGCAACAGACTTAACGGGAAAAAAGGAGTTTTCATCCGGCGGAAAATACCGTTCTGGCGGACAAACGGAACGTGCGGCGGCGGGAAATTTAACGCCTGAAATGGAGTATACCCCTTTTTTTAACGCCTAAAATGGAGTGTAGGTATTTAAACGCATATTTTGGTGTGCCATAGGCGGGAAGTAACGCAGAAAAAGGAGTCCTTTGTGGATTTTATACATAATATTTGGGGAAATGGATTGGTTTAACCGGGTGGAACTCCAAAATCCGCGTTAGTTAAGTCCTCACTTTATGTTAAGTAAACGTAAGAACGGTTATATTGCCGAAAATTTGGAAATCCACTATATTTAGTGGTTTCTTTATTGACAAAATACTATGGAAAAGCGGATAATATGGTTTAGACGAGAAAACTGGAGTTGGTATTGTCCAAAAATATCGTTTATTTCCACAGATAACAAGCCAAGTTACCGCACTTGTGCGGATATTTGGCGACTGCCGCAAGGTTCAATACCCCGTTGCCAGAAGCGTGGGTGTTGACTTCCGCAGGGGATTGAGTAAAAGAAACAGTAAAAAGGGAAAGGAAAGCTCCAAATTTGTAGTTAAAAACATGAAAAGTCCAAAAAATGCGTTTAAAAATATCCTATGGGGATAAAAGAAAGCAGCGGAACATTATTCAAAATATATGCCATGCGGAGCAGGATAAGCAAAACGGATACGGAAGAACGGAGGACAGTGATGAAAGAGCCGGTACCTTTTGAAGAAGTGGAATACAAGAAAAGTAATTTCTTAATTGGCGCAAAGTACAAATCTTCCCTGTTGGAGAATAAGATTCTTGCGGTCAGCCTCACGAAAGTAAGGAAGGATGAAAACGGACAGTTAATCAGTACGGTTACGGCTTCGGAGTTAAAAAAGTACATGAAGAAGACTAACGGTTCTTTTTATGACCAGCTCTACTGCTGTGCGGACAATCTTGCCAACCGCCAGATTGTGATGGAAGACAGGGAAAACAATAAGTTCATGATTTTAAATATCGTGCAGACCGCGTTGTATGATAACGGTAAGTTTACGGTTAAATATAACGCGGATTTGGAAAAATACCTCTACGGGCTCCAGCAGAATTTTACGAAACTGAGCCTGCCGGTCATGATGTCCTTTAAGTCCGTGTATTCTTTCCGTCTGTACGAGCTGTTAAAGTCAAAAGCCTATTATCCAAGGGACAAGAAAAAAGCGGAAAACCTGTTCCGCATTACCTTTTCCCTGTCGGAACTGAAACTGGATTTGGGCGCCGTAAATTCCAGTTATGACAGGGTGCAGCGGGTGTTGAAGGGCAGTTCGCCGGACTATGACAAGGCGGTGGAAGCGGCGAAAGAGAAGACGTTTGCCCGCTGGGGGGATTTTAAGGACAGGGTGATTGACGTGGCGGTGAACGAAATCAACTCCATGCCGGAGGCATGTATGAATGTATCCTATGAACTCGGAAAAGCGGGACGCGGCGGCAAAGTATACGAGGTGTCGTTTATCGTAAAACTGACCAGTGCAATGGCAGGACTTATGGAGCCGGAAGTGGTGGCAGTGCCGGTTATTACCGCGGATATCGGAGTGGTTGAGCAGATAGACAGCCTGTTGGAAAAGGAGGACATGCGTGTCCGGGATATCAAGGCGATTGCGGTGGCTGCGGAAAATGATTTTGTGCGGGTCAAAAATGCTTATGACATATACCGGAAGCAAAAAGTTAAGGCGGCTAATTTTACCGGATGGATGATTGCGGCAATTAAGGACGGGTATCAGGATTCCAAAAAATATATGGGAAACGGGTTCCATGATTTTGAACAGAATGAATATGATTTCCGGCAATTGGAGATGCAGTTATTATCCAACTGAGTTTGGATATGGCAGACCGGATGATAAGTTTTTGGCTTTTCATCCGGTCTGCTGCGTCTTGGCATTAATCGTAGTCATCGTATCTTGGCGGCTGTGTATCGCGCCGGCGTTTTAGTTTGTATCTGGTCCGTTTGTTGTAACGGGCCCGGTAATGTCTTCTTCCGGCAAAACTGTAATTTTGGATGAATGATTTTATGACAAAAACCAAAATAAGGATGGCCGCTCCGGCAAGGACGCAGAGCAGTACTTTTTTTACATTGACAAATATGATGTTTTCTTCCTCCGGTTCCTCCGGCTCCGGCAGGGGTTCTGCCAAAGTGTCAAAATCGTAGGAAGATGTATTTGAGGCTATGTCAATGGAGGCGCTCCCCACATAAATCCCGTTGTAATGGTAATCAATGACGGCAAGCTGGTCTCCGTCCGCGGCGTCATAGGAAATCGTGGACTGGATATCCTCAAAATCCGCCGTTTTCGGCAGGATGAGGTAGCTGTCCTTATTTAAGGAAAGAATGGGCTTGGAGCTGCCGAATATGTCATTTTCCGTTTGGAAGAAACCGGCGTTATCAATGTTGTATTTTGTCTCGTTTTCGGATACGTTGACGATTTCAAAATTGCTGAAGCCGTAATTGAGCAAATCCATCGTGTCCGTAAACTGGGAAGGGGATTCTTCCTTCATGACCACGCAGATTAGTTTCATGCCGTCCTGCTCTGCACAGGTAACGAGGGTTTGGCGGGCGGTGTTTGTATATCCGGTTTTGCCGCCGAGGATTCCGTCGTATTCATATTCCCCCGTTACCAGCCGGTGGTGGGTGCGCAGGATGAAATCATCGGGCTGGGTGTCGGTAGGCTCAAAATGGCGGGTGGGTGTGTTGGACATTTTTGCCAGCAGTTCGTTTTGGAAAAAGGCGCGGGCAATGACCGCCAAATCATAAGCGGAGGTATAGTGATTGTCATGATGCAGCCCGTTTGGATTGACAAAATGGGAATCCGTACACCCGAGTTCCTGTGCCTTTTGGTTCATCATGTCCGCAAAACCTTCGATGCTGCCGCCAACGTGTTCTGCCACGGCATTTGCCGTTTCATTGGCGGAGCCTACAAGGATGCCGTAGAGCGCATCTTCCATGGTCAGTGCCTGTCCCGCGTCCATGCCCATGTGGGAACTTCCATGTTCCAGGGAAACGGCATTTTGGGAAAACGTCACCATTTCATCCAAAGAGGAAGTTTCCGCCGCAATCAGACAGGTGAGAATTTTCGTGGTGCTTGCCGGATAGAGCTGTTCATGGATATTCTTACTGTATAAAATAATTCCTGTATTCGCTTCCATGACGATGGCGGATTGTGCCCCTATTTGGGGTCCCTTGGGCCAGTTTTCAATTTCGTTGGATTCCACGGGAAGTGCTTTCCGGTCCTCCTCCGCCTGCATCAGTTCCTCAAGGCTGGAAGCCCGCGGTTCCATGGTGCAGGTGAGGAAAGATACGGAAAATATGTAGAAGGAAAGTAAAATAAGACATATTTTTTTCCTCCGTTTTTTCTTTTTTATATTGTTTGCAGATAATTCCATGACAGCAACACTCCTAAATAAATAACTAAAAAATGAATCATGTACCAGTAAAGTGTAAAAGACACTTTTCTATCATACACTATTTTGCACCAAAACCAAACGGGTTTTGTAAAAATAAAAGTTTTTTCTCAAAAATTTATCGCATGTTACAACGTATTATGCTCTTTTCATTTTTTGGTAAAAGGTGTAAAATAAGGGACAGGGAAAAGGAGTGTGGAAATGCGCTTAAGAAATATATCAGGTTCGAGAGAAATCATCGGCAAAAGTGAATTTGTGGTTCATGGAGCGGAAGGAAAGAAAGGGAATTGGCCGGGGATTTTTGGGAATAATAATCCCATACACATTGAAATTGGGATGGGAAAAGGGCGTTTCCTTATGGATATGGCTAAGGCGCATCCGGATATTAATTATGTGGGAATCGAGAAATATTCCAGTGTTTTGCTACGTGCCATACAGAAAATGGAAAAGGAGCGGGAGCCGCTTCCCAACGTCCGTTTCATAAGGATGGATGCGGAGTCGGTAACGGACGTGTTTGACCGGGAAGAAGTCGGGCGGATATACCTGAATTTCTCGGATCCCTGGCCAAAAGACAGACATGCAAAACGCCGTCTGCCGTCAAAAGAGTTTTTGGCGCGTTATGATTTGATATTGCAAAAGGACGGGCATTTGGAATTTAAAACGGACAATGCCGATTTGTTCCGTTTTGCCATGGGGGAACTGGATGCGGCGGGATGGCGTGCCAAAAAGGTGACTTATGACCTGCATAACGATGCGGAGATGATGGAAGGCAATGTTATGACGGAATATGAGGAAAGGTTTTCTTCCAAAGGAAATCCGATTTTTAAATACGTAATTGAACGTGAAAGGTAAATAACAAGAATCAAAGCGGGAAAAGAAAAATATAAATGAATCATGGGAAAATATATATAATATATAAAGGAGTAAAAGAATTTAAGAGGGAAAACGGAACACAAACAGGAAACAGGGAACCAAAAAATAAAAAGAAGAACAGGAAAGAGAGGGAAATGTTATGGAATATAAGTTTACAACGGAAAATTTCAACAGTGAGGTTTTGGAATCCGATTTGCCGGTGCTGGTGGATTTTTATGCCGACTGGTGTGTCCCCTGCAAAATGATGGCGCCGGTGGTGGCGGAGATGGCAGGAATGTTTGAGGGAAAAGTAAAAGTGGGTAAATGCAACATTGAGGAAAACATGGAGATTGCACAAAAATACCGTGTCCTGCATATTCCTACCTTTGTCCTTTTTCGGAACGGGCAGGCGGTGGAGACCAGCGTCGGTTCCATATCAAAGGAAGATTTGGAGAAAAAAATACGGGAAGTCCTTTAAGGAACTCCCGTATTTTTTTGTGTTTTTTATTTCCGTGGGCATGGGCAGAGTGGCGTATCCTGGCATCGATGTATAATGGCAAATAAACAACTTTACCATCCGCTAAATCTTTGCTAAAATATTATGCGCTGGTTCAGGAAAAAAGTGGTATGATGGAATATGGAATTGGAAAAGCATACAGAAGGGGGAGGGAAAGGAAGTTTGAAACAATTAAGTAGAGGGTTGCCAAGAAATAGAGGGCATGACAAATAA